>NZ_JAAIXZ010000007.1:22850-132878 GCF_010894435.1 Pyxidicoccus trucidator
TCCGTGTTCGAGGCCGGCGACCGCTACGGCTCGCCCTTCTGGGTCAGCCGCTCCTGGACGAGGGTGGCGTTCCCGGCGGACGCCTCCGACCGCTGGAGAAAGCCGTGGGCATCGTGCTCTGCGTTCATGGACATCGAGCCCATCCCCATCGTGGCGGCGCGCGGATGGAGTACCATCTTTGTCGGCCGGACACTTTGCTCGGAGGCATCCACATCGTGGCATCAAGCTTCTCGCCCTGGCCCTTCAGCAGCCCCTCGCGCAGCCGCGTGGCGCAGCCCACCTCCCCGATGTGCTCACCGTTCAGGCGCGCCTGCACGTCCTTGCCTCCCACCTGGCCCTCGACGCCGTAGCTCCCGTCCTCCTGCCGGCGCAGGCGCACGTTCGCTTCGACTGTTTTGTTGACCCGCTTCGCGTAGCTCTTCTTCACGAGCACACCGGCGCTGTCCGCCTGCCCCGTGATGTTGGTGTCCTGGAACTGGCGCTGGGCTGGAGCCCCGGGCGCACCATCGTGGTGCTGACTTCGAGGATGCTCCCACCTATCTTGGAGCCAAAGCGCGCGGTGTACTGGAACCCGAAGGCTAGGTTGCCCACCCGCAACACCTGCCCACCGCTGTAGTAGGGCGGCACCGGTTGCTCCGGTGCCGCGGAGATGCGGCCGCGGCCCGCCTGGGTGGGCGGAGCAGTTTTGGGACAGGGAGAAGTGGGACTGGCTTCGCATGCCCATACCCGGCTCAGCGCCCAGAGTGGGTGAGGCCCCCGTCAGCGGAGAGCAGAACTGTGGCTGAGCGTTTCGTGCAAGGGATGGGTGGGCCGGCCCACAACGACAGCCCATGTACGCGAAGGTAGATTGGATCTCAATTTCCCGCGCGTGTTTAATCGCGGTCATGGCCCTGACCCGGTTGCTCTACCTTTCCACGTCAATCGCGCTGTTGGCGGTGACGCGCGCCGATGCATACGAAGTCGTGCCACACGCCGCTGCCCAAGGGCTCGGCTTCGAGCCTGTCCATGAAGCGATGACCCTGGCGAGCCTTGCCTGTGCGAACCAGGCACTGGCCGGTGCATTCACGACGGGGCGGTCGACTCTGGACTGCTCGGGGTTCTCGAAGAACTTGGGAGAGTTGGGAAATGCGTACCTCGCGTATAGAGGCAAGAAGACGCGCGACCTGCGCTCGCCCAGCGGAAGCAGCTACGACCTGGATGAAGTCAGAGAAATCATCGATGGCGTGCTCTGGCCGGATGACCCCACCCGGCTGCACAGCAGCCCCACGCGCGAAGGCCGCGCCCTGGTGAACCACTTCCACGTCTGTACGAAGCTACAGAACGAATATCTGTCCTGTGCCAACAGGTATTGCATGTCTCATTTCGGGAATCTGCAGTTCCTCCACGCCATGATCCCCGCCGCTCCGTGGTGCGAGAAAGATAAAGGTCGCTCCGATAGCCCCACTTGTGAGCTCGCGCAAAAGCCCGTGAAAGAGGGCATGGAGCAATGGGTGAAATGGCTCGTCCCATTGGCCAAAGGCGAGACACACGCCACAGACCCTCTCTTTCCCGGTGAGGACGGGTTCACTCAGCGGGTCTTTGACCAGCGTTACTGCAACCGCGAAAGCGGCTTCTGGTTGTGGAAGACGCTGCCCATGTACCCGAACTCGATGAAGATAGAGGAGTTGCTCTACACGAGCTGCGACGAGGTGGGCGCCGGCAAGTGTAGAGTGGTCCTTCCGGTCGCCGACAAGGAGCGCAGGACGCAGCGGCTCGCGATGGGTGCACTCTTGCACCTGATCCAGGACTCCTATGCGCAGGGGCACACGCGCCGTCGCCCCATCGACAAGCGACTCGCCGGCTCGGCCTTCGTCGCCTGCTCACCTGTCGAGGATTTCCACGACTACCGGGTGCAGGTTCAGGACAAGAAGGCGCTCGATGCGCACAAGAGCGCGGATAAGTACCCGGCATGGGATTCGAGTTGCAGCGCAGCGGACCGGCAGGTGGATGACCCGGTCACTGCCGGCGCAAACTTGATCGTCATGCTGCGGAACCCGAACCAGACGGGCCAGCATGTCTGGGATTACCTGCGCCTGCGCGTCCTCGGGCCGAAAGAGTAGCCCACCGTCTCGTGGGGCGGCTGCCCTCCTCGTTTTCTTCTGCACCAGCCCACCACCCTTCACGCTGGCGCAGGAGGACCCGGCGAAGGGCAACGTCGTCTGCTCGCCGCCGGAGGAGGGCGTGGTGGTCGTCTAGGGCCGAAGGTCGGGTCGAACACGTAGAGGCGGCCCCCTCTCCGTGTTCGAGGCCGGCGACCGCTACGGCTCGCCCTTCTGGGTCAGCCGCTCCTGGACGAGGGTGGCGTTCCCGGCGGACGCCTCCGACCGCTGGAGAAAGCCGTGGGCATCGTGCTCTGCGTTCATGGACATCGAGCCCACCTGCACCGTGGCGGCGCGCGCTCCCGCGCCAGCACGCGGGCGGACCACCACCTTTGTCGGCGCGGACGGGTTGGCCGGGGGCACCCACAGCATGGCCTCAAGCGAATCGCCCTGGCCCTTCAGCAGCCCCTCGCGCAGCCGTGCGGCGAGTCCCACCTCTCCGATGAGCTCACCGCTCAGGCTCGCCTTCACGTCCTTGCCGCCCACCTGGCCCTCGACGCCGTAGCTCCCGTCCTCCTGCCGGCGCAGGCGCACGTTCGCTTCGACTGTCTGGTTGACCCGCTTCGCGTAGCTCTTGCTCACGAGCACACCGGCGGTGTCCGCCTGCTCCGTGATGTTGGTGTCCAGGAACTGGAGCCGCCCGGGCGCCCCGGGGCTCACCATCGTGCTGCTGACCTCGAGGATGCTCCCGCCCGTCTTGGCGCCGAAGTGCGCGGTGTACTGGAACCCGAAGGGCTGGCTGCCTACCCGCAACACGTGCACGTCGCTGTAGTAGGGCGCTACCGGCTGCTCCGGTGCCGTGGAGGTGAGGCCCATGGCGACGGACTCGGTGACGTCGAGGAAGGTCCGCGTGTAGCCCAGCTCGTCGTGGAAGCAGGCCTTGGGCAGGACGGGGTCGGCGTGCACCATCACCTTGATTTCGCCCACCTTCGTGGCGTCGCCGGTGCCTCGCGTGAACTCTCCCACGAGGTACAGCGCGGGGCTGCCCGCGATGGACTTCACGTCCGTGGTGCGCACCTGCTGCAGGGTGACGTCCTCCAGGAGCGACTCGAAGAGGCTCCTCGCCGCGGCACCCGCGTCGATGGGCTGTGGGTAGAAGAGACAGGTGATGGGCACGGAGGTGCCAATAGGCAGGGTGAGGAGGGTGCTGCCATTGGGGTGCTTCATCAGCTCCGGCGCGCCGGCCGCCGACGCCGTGCCCCGGAAGAGGACTCCCTCCGCCTCCACGGCCTTGCGCGGCAGCGGCTGCGCGACTTCCCGGGCGAGTGCCTCACGGATGGTGCGCGGCTCGCTCTTCGCGGCGGGCGCGGGGGCGGTTTCACTCGTGGGCGCGGTGGTGGGGCCGGTCCGGGTCTCGGGGGCGGTTGCCGCACAGCCCGTGAACAGGATGGCGGAGAGGAGGGTCAGTCTTGGCAGAGGCATGCGGCACCTGTCGCGGAAAAGGCGTACGTCCTGACGACGTATACGCCCCGGGGGCCCGAAGCTGGCTGTGCCCGGGTCCACGGCAGGTCCGCGGGGCCGCCTCAAGGGATGCGACGGTGGCCCGAGTTGTCGTCGTTCGTCGGGAGGTGCTCGTCCTCCAGGGGGGGCCGGGGGACGCCATCCCGTCCCAGCGTCGCCGCGAAGGGTGTGAGCGCGCGGATGACGGCGCCCAGCCGCTGCCGCGTCAGGCCCTGGCCCTTCAGGTGACGGGCGAGCGCGTCCAGGTCCGGGAAGGCGCCCTCGCAGAGCCCCACCAGCCCCGCCGCCACCTCCACGGTGTCGCTGGGGTCCTCCATGCAGATGACGCGGTCGCCGAGCAGCTCCCGCCAGTCGCGCTCGCAGAGGCGCCGCCGCGCGAGGTCCGGGATGAGGAAGAACGGCTCATAGGTGCGCTGCAGCTCATCCACCACCTGCTTCACCGGCAGGTCCTGGTCGAGCGTGTCACCGATGAACTGCGCCACCTGCAGGCGAGAGACGTAGCCGTAGGGCCGCTCGTCGCCCGTCATGAAGAAGTAGCCCCGGCGCTGGCGCTTGCGCCAGCAGTCCAGGTCCGTGTGGCGGGCGGCGAAGTACATGCCCAGCTCGTAGGACTCCGAGCCCACCGGTCCGCCGCCCCCTTCCAGGTAGCTCCACGTCAGCCACTGGTCCATCTGCCGCTCGGAGGACTCGAACTGGCCCACCTGGAGCGGCGCGTGGTCGCTGTCGGCATCACCCACGGCCATGAAGAGCACCTGCGGGTCGGGGATGCCCGCGTCCAGCAGCGCCTTCATGAAGGCCGGCAGCCGCTGGCGCGCCAGCATGTCGGGGATGTCCCCCATGGAGCCGGTGACATCCAGCGAGAAGATGATGCCCAGAGACTGGGGATGCGCCTCGCTGTCGCGGCTCTCGCGCCACTTCACGCCTTGCGGCTCCATCAGCGGATGGCAGCGGCGCTGACGGAAGACCTCCTGGCGCGGCAGCTCCGCCCGCGCCCGCGTCATCGTCTCGTGGGCTTCGTAGCTGTAGCTCCCGTGTCCCATCAGCGCCACCCCGGCATGGTGAAGTGAATGAACTTCGGCTCTCCAAAGGACTCGCGCGCCGCGAGGCTCACCCGCTCCTTGAGCTGCCACGCGTCGTAGGCCACCTCGCGGTGGTCCACGTCACACTGCTGCCTCAGCAGGTCGGCCAGCGCGGGCGGCACGCCTCCGGGCACGGCGCCGGACGCGGGGTCTCCTCCCAGCACCCAGGCGATGGAGCGCGCGGCCATCACCAGGTCCGTGGTGGGGTTGGGCGCGTCGCCGTTCCAGAGGGCCTCGGGGTAGAAGTCCCGGTGCCGCGCGCTGGTGCAGGGCAGGGGCTGGCGCGAGGCGAAGCGCATGGCGCTGGACCAGCCCACCAGCATGAGTCCGTGGTCTCTCGGGTGCACCAGCAGGTGCGGTGGCAGCACGGCGCCATGCACGTAGCCGCTGCGGTGCACGAAGCCCAGCACCTCCAGCAGGCGCTTCCACATCCACACCGCCGCGCGCGGGTCTACTCCGCTGGAGTAGACGTCGCGCACGTCGGTGAGCGAGTGCTGGAAGCCACTGCTCCAGCGGTACACCGCCGCCGCGCGGGGCGTGCCCTCCGGGTCCTTCACGGGCCCCCGGGCCACGGGCTGCGGCAGGAGTCGCGTGAAGTGCTCGGCACCCTGCGCGTCGCCGCGGTGCAGCTCTTCGAGCAGCTCGTACTCGCGCGCGACGAGGTCCGCGTCCGACAGGGCCCGGACGACCTTGAGCACCACCATTTCAGTGATACGCGCGTCGCGCCGTGCGAGGAACACGTCGCTGCTGTCGCCCCGGCCCAGCCGCCCGAGCAGCACGTAGCGCGTGCCCGCGACGGTGACGCGGGGACGGTCCGGCGCGAAGGGCGGGTCGTCCGCGGGGCGCGCGGGCCTGGGCCACACCGCGGAGCCCGACGCCGACACCATGGCGCCGCAGTACTCGCAGTCGAGGATGCCATTGGGCGCGGACGGTGGCGGGAGCTTCGCCCCGCAGCCAGGACACTTCAGGAGCTGTAATTCCATCCCACCCTCATGGTCTCCCGGGCGAGCATAGCGTACGCCTTCCGGAATCCCCCATGCCTCCAGCCGCCCCCGAGTCTCCGTCCCCGTCGCTGCCCGTGGTGCTCGACACCAACGTGGTGCTGGACCTCTTCGCCTTCGAGGGCGCGCACGTGCGGCCCCTCGCCAAGGCCCTGTACGCAGGGACGCTCACGGCCTGGGCAGACGCGGACACGCTGGCGGAGCTGGGGTACGTGCTCGCCTCTCGCAACTTCCGGCCGGGCTGGGACGCGGCGGCGCGACAGACCGCGCAGGAGCGCTATCGCGCCCTCGTGCGCGTGGTGCCGGCGGGGGAGGGGTTGCCCACGCCGGAGCTGCCCCGCTGCCGGGACAGGGACGACCAGATGTTCCTCCGCCTGGCCGCCCGGGCCGGCGCCGCGTGGCTGGTGAGCAAGGACAAGCGGGTGCTGTCCATGGCGGACCGCGCCGGACTGCCCTTCATCATCCTCACCGTCCGGCAGGCGGTGGAGCGGATTCAGGCGTTGGTGGCGGGCCGGTAGCGCACCACGCGCACCGAGTTGTGTCCGACGAGGAAGGAGGTGATGGAGGCCACGCGCGCCTTGCCTCCCGACTCGCTCCACTCGAGCACGTGGATGCGCAGGGGCTCGCTGTACTGGCGTTCCTCTTCCATCTCTTCCAACTGGGTGTGGACGAGCACCGCGCCGGCCTTGTCGCCCGCGTAGCTGACGAGCGTCTGGCGGAAGGTGAGAAAGACCTCCCGGTTCCCCGAGTCCTCCGTCATCCCGCGGAGGAACGCGGTGGGACGCGCCAGGGGGCCCATGGCGAACTCTCCTCCTTCCAACTGGTGCTTGAGCTTCTGGGTCTTCAGGCCGATGGTGCTCTCGTCGAAGCCCAGGCACCCCTCCTCACAGGTGAAGCCGTGGCCGTCCACCGGGGCAGGCGCCGTCTTCCGGTCCTCCTCGCACTGGCGCACGCAGGCGGCCAGGGCTCGGGCTTCCGTCTTCCGGGTCTTCTCGAGGTTGGCGCGCATCTGCGCCTGGTTGGCGTCGGCCTCGAAGAAGGAGGCCTCGGCCAGGTGCAGCAGTCCGGCGACGCGCACCACTCCGTCGTCATCCATGGCGGAGAGCGACGCCCTCGCCGCGGCCTTCTGGGGGCGGAGCTGGGCGGGCTTCACCCGCGTCCACTTCGCACGGGCCTCCGAGGCCTGGCCCTTGTGCTCCAGGTCCGCCCGGTCGAACAGGGCGGCCACCGCTCGCGCCTTGACGAGCGCCTCACGGTAGCTCGCGTTGTCGGGGACGTCCTGGAGGAAGCCGACGGCCCGGGTCACCTTGGGGTTGGCTTCCGGGTCCCAATCGCGCTCATGCGTCAGCAGCGTCTCCGCCTTGTAGCGCGGCGCCCACTCCAGCTTCGCCTGGGTGTCGTTGCGCGCGGCGGCCTGCTTCCGCTCGTAGGCGAAGGCACGCACCTGCTCGTAGGCGGCGGCTTCCGCCTCGGGCTTGTAGGGGTCCTCGCCCTCCACGTAGACGCGCAAATCACTGAGGCAGGTGTCGTCGTACGCGGTGCCCGGGAAGGTGGAGACGAGCGTGAGGCGGACGCCGTCCACCTTCGCGGGCACCGGCAGGCGCACCTCCTGCCAGCCCTGGACGTCCTTCAGTTCCGTCTCCAGCGCGGTGCCCGTCACCTGCGGGCCCGTCTCGCCCTGGACCAGCGGCTCCAGCTTCACCTTGCGCGGGCGCGCGTTGGCGCGGAAGAGCTTGTCGGACTTCTGGAAGCCGTTGCGCACGAAGACGCGGAAGGACTTCGCCCTGGTCAGCGCGGGGCCCCACCACTCCAGCGCCTCGCCCTCGCCGCGCCCCTTCGCGCCCTCCACCCACGCGGTGGCCGGGTCGTCGTCGGCCACGTACAGCGGCAGGTAGTTCTGCGCGTGCTTGTTCCAGCCGTTCTCCAGGAAGGAGGACGACGTCACCCTGCGCGGGTGCAGCCGTTTCGCTCCGCCCGCATCGGGTTCGAGCATCACCGGCGGCGCTGCGGCGAGGATGAGGGCGAGGAGAATCATGGCGTGTGCTCCTTCGACGGCGGGCGGGGTTGCAGCGGCGCGGCCCACAGCACCAGCCGCGACAGCCCCGCGGGATAGAGCCCCGAGTCCTCCTGCTCCCGGGACACGAGGTGATAGACGATGCGGGCGTAGCGGGCGCTCGCGGGCACGGGCACCCGGCGCGGCTTGCCGGGCAACAGGCGCGTGTCCTCCACCGCGCCCAGGTGCGGCAGCGGCTCGCCCGGCCAGGCGCGCATCTCCAGCCGGCGGCCGAAGGTGGCCACCGTGCGGGGGGACTCGAACAGGGGCTCGTTCGAGACTTCCACGCTGGCCCAGCGCATGACGTCACCCGTGGGCCAGGCGTGGCCCACGTCGCGCGTGGAGACGACGAGTGCGCCCCGCGCCTGCTCCACCACGAGCGAGGCCTTGAGCGACTCGGTGCGCCGCGTGCCCCCGAGGCCGTGGTCTCCGCGGGGCATGTGGCAGCTCACACAGTCACGGGTGTCTCCGGACTGCTCGCGCCAGCGCTTCCACTCGCCCACCGTGTCCTGCTGCCACTGGGTGGAGGACAGGCGCACCCGCTGGCCGCCTCCGTCCAGCACCGGGAAGCCGAACTGGTGGCAGCCCGCGCAGGGCATTCCGGGTGTGGCCCTGGCCTCACCGAGTGCCGCGTGGCAGCCCGCGCAGGTGACTCCGCGCTCCTCGGCGGGGCTGTCGGGCGGGAGGGGACCTCGCTCCAGGTTGCGCGCGAGCGGCGCGTGGCACTGGACGCACCAGGCGGGACGGTCCTCGGTGATGGCGACCTGGAAGACGTCGTCGGTGCGCGCGCTCGCGTGGCCGCTGTGGCGCCAGGACTCCACCTGGGCGGAGTGGCACTCCTCGCAGCGCTGGAGGTTCCAGTCGGGCAGCCCGTGCGGCGCGGGGCCCGGCTCCATCCTCGCGGTGCCCAGCGGGAAGCGCGGGTCGGGCGCGGTGGCCAGCAGCGAGCAGGTGAGGAGCAGGAGGGCGTGCACTGTTGGCGACAGAGTGTAGGCGCACGGACGGTGAAAGGGCGACCCTACCCCCTCGGGGCGCGCTAGAAGGGCGCCCATGAAGGCCTACGAGATTCGAGACGGATTCGGGCTGGACAAGCTGGTGTCCTGCGAGCGGCCAGACCCCACGCCGGGTCCCTTCCAGGTGCGGGTGCGGGTGAAGGCCACGAGCCTCAACCAGCGCGACCTGATGATGGTGGAGGGACGCTACAACCCCCGGCAGAAGCTGCCGCTCGTTCCCAACTCGGACGGAGCGGGTGTGGTGGACGCGGTGGGGCCGGGCGTCACCCGCGTGAAGCCCGGCGACCGGGTGATGGGCCTCTTCTCGCAGGCGTGGCTCGCCGGAGAGCCGAGCCGGGCCGCGCAGACGAGCACGCTCGGCGGGCCGCTGGATGGCGCGCTCGCGGATACGATGGTGCTCCACGAGGACGGCGTGGTGCCCACGCCCGCGCACCTGTCCGACGAGGAGGCCGCGACGCTGCCGTGCGCGGCCCTCACGGCGTGGAGCGCGCTCGTCACCTACGGGGCGCTCAAGGCGGGGGACACGGTGCTGGTGCAGGGCACTGGCGGTGTCTCCATCTTCGGCTTGCAGATAGCCCGGATGCTGGGGGCGCGCGTCATCCTCACGTCCAGCCGCGACGACAAGCTGGAGAAGGCCCGCGCGCTGGGAGCGCACGAGGTCATCAACTACGTGACGACGCCGGACTGGGACAAGGCGGCGCGCGCGCTGACGGGCGGCGTGGGGGTGGACCACGTCGTGGAGGTGGGTGGGGCGGGGACGTTCGAGAAGTCACTGCGCGCGGTGCGCGTCGGCGGCACGGTGTCCGTCATCGGCGTGCTCAGCGGCGGCGCGGGGAACATGCCGCTCACGCCCATCCTGATGCAGAACCTGCGGGTGCAGGGCATCCTGGTGGGGCACCGTCAGGGGTTCGAGGCGATGAACCGCGCGCTGACGCTGCATGGCGTCCGCCCCGTGGTGGACCGCGTGTTCCCCTTCGCCGAGGCGCGCGCCGCCTTCGAGTACCTCAAGAGCGGTGCGCACTTCGGGAAGGTGGTCATCCGGGTGGGGTGATGAGATTCCGGACTGCCTCTGTGTACCGGGGCAGGCGGGCGTGCAGGTCGCGGAGGACGCGCAACGGGAAGGTGTTACCCTCGCGATATGCCTCGCTGGTTCAACACCTCGGGTCCGTGTGTTGCGGCCGACCACTACATGCTGCCGGCTTTGCGCCGTCTCCCTGAGGTCTACCCGCTTATCGACCAGAGGAACTACTTCGTCTTGCATGCGCCAAGGCAGGTAGGCAAGACGACGGCACTTCGGTCTCTGGCTCAGCAGCTCACCGCGTCAGGCAGGTATGCCGCCCTTCACTTCTCGTGCGAAGCGGGTGAGGTGGCTGGCGATGATGTTGCCGAGGCTCAGCGAGCCCTCCTGGCCCATATCCGTCGCAGTGCTGAACTCTATCTTCCCACGGAGCTGCACCCGCCACCTTTCCCGGCGGAGGCCGATACGGTGCTTCTGGGGGCTGCTCTGTCCAGTTGGGCTCGCGTATGCCCCCGGCCCCTGGTGCTCTTCTTCGATGAAATCGACGCCCTGCGCGGACAGGGGCTGCTCACCGTGCTGCGTCAGCTCCGTGCGGGTTTCCACGACAGACCCGGTGGCTTTCCTTCCTCCGTCGTCCTGTGCGGCCTGCGTGACGTGCGGGACTACAAGATCGCCTCGGGGGACAGGGAGCACCTGGGCACGTCCAGTCCCTTCAACATCAAGGTGGAGTCGCTCACCCTGCGCAACTTCACGCGCGATGAGGTGGCAGAGCTTTACCAGCAGCACACGGACGACACCGGCCAGCCCTTCCTCCAGGAGGCGGTGGACCGCGCCTTCTACTGGACTCAGGGCCAGCCCTGGCTGGTGAATGCCCTGGCCCGGCAGATGGTGGAACAGCTCGTGCCGGACCGGACGCAGGGCCTGACCTCGGCGCATGTGGACGCGGCGAAGGAGATTCTCCTCAAGCGTCAAGACACGCATCTGGACAGTCTCGCGGAGCGCCTGCGCGAGCCTCGCGTGCGGCGCATGCTCGCGGGCCTCGCGCTGGGCGACGTGCCTCAGGACGACCTTCGTTTCGTCCAGGAGCTGGGACTCGTGCGAATGGGCTCCACTGGAGGAAGGGCTGGCGCAGCTCGACAGATATCTGGCGGGGCTGGGGCTCGACACCGGCTGGCTGGTCATCTTCGACCGGCGCGGCGGGCAGCCCCCATTGCCGAGCGCACCCTTGCGACCCGCGCGCGAACGCCCGCGGGCCGCGAGGTCTCCGTCGTGCGTGCCTGAGCCCCTCTCGCGAGAGGCTCGACCCGCTCAGGAGCCCGTCTCGTGAGGCCCCGGGTCTGACGACGAGGCTGGACGGCCGACGAAGGACACCTGGGGAGCGGAGGCGCCGCGCGGAGCACGGGGCCCCCCACGGTTCGGCCCCTGCCGAGGCTGGCGGGGACCGTTGCCCGAGCCCCCCGAGCGCGGCTCGCGGAGGCTGTTGGTCGCGGGCCCCGAGGGCGGCGTGGTCGCCGAAGGACGCGTCTCCACCACCGGCTGCTGACGGCCCGGACCTCCACGCCGCTCACCGCGAGGCGTGTTCCCTCCACGTGGCTCGCCCCTTGGCGTGTACCCGTTGCCTCGCTGCTCGTCGCGTGGGGGCGTGCCCTCGCCGTCACGCGGCTCGCTCGTGGCGGCGAAGCCAGCTCGCGGGTCGTTCCGGGGCGGGCGGCCATTGCCTCCGGACCGCTCGTTCCGGGGAGGACGGCCATTGCCGCCCGAGCGCGGGTCGTTCCGGGCAGGACGTCCACCCTCCGCGCGCGGCTCGTTCGAAGGAGAGGACACGGCGGGAGCGGCACCGCTTCGCGGCTCGTTCCACACGGGGCTCTCGCCGCCTCCCGTGCGCGATTCGCTGAAGCGCGCATTCGCGCTGCCCTGCCCGCGCGGCTCGTTGAAGCGCGCGTTCGGGTTGTTTCCGCCTCGCGGCTCGTTGGAGCGCATACCCTGGGGGCTTCTGCCGCGCGACTCGTTGAAAGGCCCGCCTGGGTTGCTTCCACCGCTCTGCTCACTGAAGCGAGCGGCCGGGTTGCTGCCCGCTCGTTGCTCGTTGAGGCGCGCTCCCGGGTTGCTGCCCGCTCGTTGCTCGTTGATGCGGGCACCCGGATTGCCCTGCCCGCGATGTTCCTTGAAAGGCGCACCCGGGTTGTTGCCGCCGCGCTGCTCGTTGACGCTCACGCCCGGGGCGTTGCCGCCACGCTGCTCACTGAAGCGCGCACCCGGGTTGTTTCCTCCGCGCGGCTCGTTGCTCCGGGCACCCTGAGGATTCCCTCCACGAGGCTCGTTGCTCCGGGCACCCTGAGGGTTCCCGCCCCGCGACTCGTTGGGGCGCGCACCCGGGTTGCCTGCCGCTCGCGGCTCGTTCGGACCGGGACGCGCGTTGCCGCCGCCCCGTGGCCCACCGGCGACGGACTGTCCCCCGCTCGCCGCGCGCTGCCCGTTCTGCGGCGGACGCGGCCCACTGCCACCCGCTCCGGGCGGACGGTTGCCACCCGCGCGTGGCGGCGGCCTGCCACCTCCCGAGCGATTCCGTCCCCCTCGCGGAGGCGCCGACGCCGCCGGCTTGCCACGCTCGCCGCCGCCCTGCTTCAGCACCAGGGCCTCCAGCTCGCGCAGCTCGGCTTCGGCTGCTTCCTCGGGCGTCATGTTGGTCTGCGCTACCGGCACCAGCTCCGCCGGCGCCATGCGCTCCGGCACGAAGCCCTGGCGGCCGTCGCGCGGCCCCTTGGCGCCACCCTTGCGCGGCGCCTCGCGGAAGTTGCCCCGGGGCGTGAAGTCCGGGGTCAGCTCGCGGCGCACGTAGGCATTCCAGATTTCGCTCGTCTCTCCCTCGGCGTCGTACAGCCACGGCGCGATGCCCGCGAGGAAGTTGCGGACGTTGTCCAGGTCCCGCCGGAAGTAGAACTCCGCCTGGTTGTTGCGCGCCGCCGCCACCGTCTGCGGGAAGTCGATGATGATGGCGCCCTGCCAGCTCATCAGGATGTTGTACGGCGACAGGTCGCCGTGGATGAGGTCGGCGCAGAGCATGTTCACCACCTGGGACCGCAGGTCCAGGTAGAGCGCGTGCGCTTCCTCCGGCGTCGCTGGCGGGGCTTCCACCAGCCGAGGGGCGGGATGGCCCTCGGGGTCCAGCACCAGCTCCATCAGCAGGATGCCCTCGTAGAACAGCACCGGCGTGGGCACGCGCACACCCTGGGCGTGCAGCTTGTAGAGCGAGTCCGACTCGGCGCTCTTCCACGCGTCTTCCGCGGCGGCCTGCCCGAAGCGGCTGCCACTCGCCATGGCCCGACGTGTGCGCGAGTTACGAACCTCGCGCCCCTCTCGGTACCCTACGTTGTTGCGGAAGTTGCGCTCGTGGCGCTCCTTGTACAGCTTGGCCGCCACCACCTGGCCGGCGTGCTGTACCAGCCACACCTCCGCCTCCTTGCCGGTCTTCAGCTGGCCGATGACGGCCTCGATGATGCCGTCGGCGAGGAGAGTCTCTAGTGAGTCATTCATTCAGACGCGGAAGTCCTGGTGGGGTCCGGGCAGGGGTGTTGGCTGCTGGGTGCGCGCGGGCGGCCCTGTTCGCTACGCGCAGCGGCATGTGAACATCTCGCGAGCCCCTCTTGCTACCGCCTTACGACGACAAGCAGCCGTGAGGACCGGCACTCGGCCTGCTAGCAGTTTGTAGGCCAGGGTTCCAGGCTAGCCAGGGCTTCGTACCTGTGCAGGTGGGTCATTCGGGACCAGGGTAGGCAAGGAGGCGTCCGAATGGCTAATCGCCCGCCGGACGGCCCGCCTACTTCTTGATGACCTCCCGGAGCGAGCGGCCATCCTGCCCGGTGCCGCTGAGCAGCACGTAGTCCACGCCCGAGGGCCAGGCCGTCTTCACGAAGATGCGGTCAATCTGGGCCACCTTGCCGTCCAGCAGGGTGAACGCCCGGGCGGCGCAGCGGCCGTTCTCCCGGAAGACGTCCAGGTCGATGGTGCGCTCGGGCCAGGCCCGCAGCCGGATGTGGACGCGCCAGCCCGACGGGGTGGCCTCCACCTGCTGCACGTCGCCCAGGCCATAGGCGGGCCCCTCGCGGCCGAGGAGCGGCTCGGTGGCCTTGTCCCCCTTCTCCAGCATCCGCCAGTAGGCGTGCACCGGCTTGTCCCCCTGGGGGCGGCAGTCGCCGTCCACCCGGATGCCGTAGTGGACCTGGTTCTTGTTGGTGCTCCGAGCGATGAAGAAGGCGGAGTCCGCGGCCCGGGCCTGCGGGGCCTTCACCCCCGGGGCCGCCTGGACCGCCGGCCCGGCGAGCACCGGGGGGCTGCTCAGCAGCAGCGCCAGTCCGAGGCCGGCCCACCTCCAGTCCTGCTGTCGCACGCGTCGTCCCCCTTCCCGGCTGATTTGAGGCGACGCTGGGCCGGGTGCCAGGGGCGTCGCGCGATTCGCGGGGCGGAGTGCATGAAACGCGTCAGCACCCGGGCCCCAGCCGATGACATTCTCACCGTTGCCGCGCGTACCGCCAGGTTCGTGCGAGCCTCCGGGCAGGGGGACTCCAGGGCGTCCCTTCGTGTCACGGCCTCGTGTCGGCCGGTGCGCGCCCGGTCTCGACGCGGCGCTTCCCGAGGCCTCTGCGCTCAGGCGCCTGTTGCTGTCCCGCACCGGGTCGGCGCTACGATGGCCGCGCCCACGGAGGGGCTCATCATGGCGACGAAGTCACGCAAGACGGCTGCTGCGAAGAAGTCACCCCGGCGAACCTCCACCGCGAAGAAGGCGGTCTCGAAGAAGCCCGCGGCCCGGAAGGCCGGCGCGAAGAAGTCCGCGCCGAAGCGGGGCGCGGCGAAGAAGGCGGCGGTGAAGAAGGCGGCGGTGAAGAAGGCTGGCGCCCGGAAGGCGGCCACGAAGAGGGCGGGGGCCGCGAAGCCGGCCGCTCGGAAGGCCGGTGCCCGGAAGGCCGCGGCGAAGCCCGCCGCGAGGAAGGCGGCCCCGAAGCCCGCCACGCGGACGGCTCCGCCCGCGCCCCGCGCCGAGCCGACGCCTCCGCCCGCGAGCGAGCGGCCGGCCACGGGCTCCCCATTCGTGGAGCAGGTGGAAACCTCGTCCGCCGGCATCCAGCCGCTGGCGCCCGAGCACGCGGCGGTGGATGAGCTGACCAGCTCCGGCAACGAGCTGCTCGACATCTTCCAGCGCTATGACCGCAACCGCACCGGCTCCATCGAGCGCTCCGAGTTCGCCCGGCTGCTGGAGGCGCTCGGGCAGAACGTCACCGACGAGGAGCTGGAGATTGCCGTCGACACGGTGGACACCGAGCGCACCGGGAAGATTTCCTGGAAGGCCTTCAAGGCCTGGTGGACCAGCCGCTAGAAGCGCATGAACACCCCGGGGCCGGCGGCGACCGCTTCGTTGCGTCTGCCGGCCGGCACCACCACCGGCACGGGCACCGGCTGGAAGGCGCTGTCCGCCCGGGCGTCCCGCTGCGTGGGCCCGTCCGGCGCGAGCGCGGAGAGGAGCACGGTGATGGCGAACGTCCCCGCCACCGTGCCGAGCACCGTCTTGGCCACCGTGACGTCGCTCACGTCCAGCCGCGAGCCGACGAGGAGCGCCGCCAGCCCCATGCCCAACGGGAACAGGGTGACGTCCCGCAGCGACGCGGGGTGGATTTCCAGGGGGATTGCCAGGAGCCCGCCCACGAGCATCCCCGCCGCGGGGGCAATCAGCAGCGGCGTGAAGCGGAAGCTGTCACCGGACTGGCGCGCGCCGATGTACTCGACGAGCCCGGTGGTGATGAACGCGTAGAAGGACGTCATGCCCACCAGCCCCGTGTCGCCGGAGCTGACGTCATCGCCGCCCGCGGTGAGCAGCAGCACGCTGGCCACCCCCACCTGGGACGTCGTCAGGGCGAGCAGGGCCCGCTGCCGGCTGTCCAGGTCCCACCCGTTGGCGGCGCTCACCCCGGCGGTGAAGCCCAGCGTCGCGGCGCCCGCGGCGAGCAGGGACTCGTTGCGCTTCACGGGCACGAAGTACTGGTAGAGGGTGCTCGCCGTGCCCAGCGAGAGCGCGCCCAGCATGGCCCCCATGTACGCGTTGTCGCTCCGGCCGTTCGGGTCGTCGTAGCTGGCGCCGAGCATGGCTCCGAGGACCATGCCTCCCACGGCCTCGGAGAGGACCAGCGTGGGCCCACCCGAGTCGGCGGAGAGCCGGCTGTAGCGCATGGAGCGCTCCCGGTCTGCCTCCTTCGTCCGGAGCGGCGGCCCGGGCTGGCGCGGCGTGGTCGCGGGCGCTACCGGGCGCGCGGAGGTTTCCGGGCGCGCGGTGGGCGCGGGCCCCTCCGGCTGCTCCGTTCCGGAGGCTTCCGGGGCGGTGAAGGTGGGGGGCGTGGCCCACTCGGGTTCGTCCGGAGACGCGGGCAGGGAGGTGAGGGGCGGTGGCGGGAGCGGGTCCTGCGGGGAGTCGACGGCTGCCGGCTGCTGGGCGCTCGCGAGGGTGGCGGCGAGGCCCAGCACGAGGGCGATGGGGCGCATGGGGAAGCTCCTGTTCCGACCCATTGTCCTTGAGTACAACCCGAATGGGAAAATCCTCCCGGCGGCGGGGGGCGCACACCCGCCGTGACGCGAGGTGACGTGGGCCACTGCCGCCCCGCGCGGTGTCTGGCATGATGCAGGTTCGAGGCTCGGCCCGCGTCGCGCGTGGTGGAGGGAGGTCGAGCTGACCTACACTGGCTGGTAGGGGGAAGGGTGTCCGACCTGGCGTCCAGCGCACATACCGCCGTGTTCGAGCATGCACGTGACGCCGTGCTCGTGCTCGATTCGGCGCAGCGCATCCTGGAGCTCAACCGCGCCGCGGAGCGGTTCTTCGGCCCTCGCACCGGGTTGGTGGGCAGCGCGGTATCGCAGCTCCTCCCCGGGTGGCGTCCGCCCGAGTCGCGCGCGTCCGTGGAGACTCCGCACGAGACGGAGCTGGCCGGCCAGCGCCCCGGGGGAGGAGGGCAGGCGTACTACCTGCGCGTGCTGACGCTGACGCTGCCGGGGCAGGACGGCGGGAGCACGGGGTGGATGCTCCAGCTCCAGGACATGACGTCCCGCCTGGAGGCGGAGGCGTCCATCCGCCAGCAGAAGGAGTTCTTCGAGGCGGTGGTGCGCAACAGCCCGGTGGCCATCGTCACCATCACCCGCCAGTTCCGCGTGCTGTCGTGGAACCCCGAGGCGGAGCGGCTGTTCGGATTCACCCCCCAGGAGGCGCTCGGGCGGCACATCTTCGAGCTGGTGGCCACCGACCAGTCCGTGCTCCCCGAGGCGGAGCGGGCCAGCCGCGAGGTGGTGGCCCGGGGCCGCGTCCACTCCGTCACCCGGCGCGTGCGCAAGGACGGCACCGTGGTGGACGTGGAGCTGCTGGCGCTGCCGGTGTCCGTGGGCGGGCGGCAGCTGGGCTACATCGCCATCTACCACGACATCACCGACCTCCAGAAAGCGCGACAGGCGTCCGAGGCCGCCAACCAGGCCAAGAGCGGCTTCCTGGCCACGATGAGCCATGAAATCCGCACGCCGATGAACGCCATCATCGGCATGACGGGGCTGTTGCTGGACACCGCGCTGTCCGAGGAGCAGCGGGACTTCGTCTCCACCATCCGCCAGAGCAGCGAGGCGCTGCTCACCCTGCTCAACGACGTGCTGGACTTCTCCAAGATTGAAGCCGGGCGGTTCGAGGCCGAGCTGCATCCCTTCGACCTGCGCCAGTGCGTGGAGTCGGTGCTGGACCTGCTGGCGGTGCGCGCCAGCGAGAAGGGGCTGGACCTGGGCTGCGAAGTCGCTCCCTCCGTGCCGCAGATGCTGGTGGGGGATGCCTCGCGCCTGCGTCAGGTGCTGCTCAACCTGGTGGGCAACGCCCTCAAGTTCACCGAGCAGGGCGGCGCCGTGGTGCTGGTGGACGGCGCGCGGAGCGACACGGCGGCGGACGCACCCTGGGAGCTGACCGTCTCCGTGCAGGACACCGGGCCGGGCATCCCCGAGGACATGCGGGCGGGGCTGTTCCAGCCCTTCAACCAGCTGGACGCGTCGGTGTCCCGGCGCTTCGGCGGCACCGGGCTGGGACTGGCCATCTCCAAGCGGCTGGTGGAGGCCATGGGCGGCCGCATCTGGGTGGAGAGCGAGCAGGGCACCGGCACCATCTTCCGCTTCTCCCTCTACGCGCAGGCCGCGGCGCAGCAGCCCGCCATCACCCTGCTCCCGGAGCAGCCGCTGCTGCAGGGCCGGCGCGTGCTCATCGTGGACGACAACGCCATCAACCGGCGGCTGCTGGGACGGCAGCTCCAGTCGTGGGGCATCGACTTCGTGGAGACGTCCTCGGGCGCGGAGGCGCTGGCGCGGCTCCAGGCCGGCGCGCGCTTCGACGTGGCCCTCATCGACCACCTGATGCCGGGGCTGGACGGGCCGGCGCTGGCGGCGCGCATCCGCCAGTGGGGCGACATGCAGGCGCTGCCGCTGCTGCTGCTCACGTCGCCCGGCCGGCGGGGCGTCACTCCGGAGGGGTTGTTCTCCGGTGTACTGTCCCGCCCGGTGAAGGCATCGCAGCTTCATGACGCGCTGATGTCGTGCTTCTCTCACGACGTGACGAAGCACGCGCATGCCGCCCGGGTGGAGCGCTCGCCGCGCCAGAACCCCTTCTCCGGAGAGCGGCCGGGAGACCGGCTGCCCCTGGACATCCTGCTCGTGGAGGACAACCCCACGAACCAGAAGCTGGCGCTGCTGGTGCTCGACAAGCTGGGCTACCGCGCGCAGGTGGCCGTCAACGGGCGCGAGGCCCTCAAGTCGCTGTCGCTGCAGCGCTTCGACGTGGTGTTCATGGACCTGCAGATGCCGGAGATGGACGGGCTGGAGGCCACGCGCCGCATCCGCGCGGAGCTGCCGCCCCACGTCCAGCCGTGGATCATCGCCATGACGGCGAACGCCATGGACTCCGACAGAGACCAGTGCTTCGCGGTGGGCATGGACGACTTCCTGGGCAAGCCCATCCGCGTGGAGGCGCTGGCCGCCTCGCTGCTGCGCTGCCAGCCCCGCCGCTCCGAGGCGCTCCTGGGACGGCGGCCGGCCGCGCCCGTCCCTCCGGCGCCCTCCTTCCTGGACGAGCTGCCCGAGGCGGCGCGCATCCCTGGCCTGGAGCCCTCCGCGCTCTCGCGCCTGTGGCGGGAGCTGGGGACGCAGTCGGGGCAGATCATCCCCGAGCTCATCGAGACGGCCATGCAGAGCATGCCGGCCCTGCTGGACGACGCCTTCACCGCGCTGGAGCGGGGGCGGGTGGATGATTTGGGACGGGCCGCCCACACGCTCAAGTCCAACGCGGCGTGGTTCGGCGCCAGCGCGCTGGAGTCCCAGTGCCGCGACATCGAGCTGCGCGCGGACGCGGGGAACCTGGACGGCATGGCGGAGCGGCTGGAGCGCTGCAAGGCGGAGCTGGACGGGGCGCGGCGGCTGCTGGCGCATCTGCGCGAGCGCATCATGGCCCTGGCGCAGTCCCGGAGCTGAGCGGTCCACTGTCGGCTGGTCGCGGGTTCGGGGGCCCGGCCCCACACTTCCTGTACGCAGCGCGCCTCCCAGGGGCTATCTCTGGGGGCGCTGTCCGGCGCGCACGGAGGAGCGAGGACCATGGCCCGTTACGACTTCGACCTGTTCACCATCGGCGGCGGCTCTGGAGGCGTGGCGGCCAGCCGCAGGGCGGGCTCCCACGGGGCGCGCGTGGCCCTCTGTGAGGACCGCGATCTGGGCGGCACCTGCGTGCACCGGGGCTGCGTGCCCAAGAAGCTGCTGGTGTACGGCTCCCACTTCCATGAGGACTTCCAGGACGCGGCCGGCTACGGGTGGACGGTGCCGGAGCCGACCTTCGACTGGGCGCGGCTGCGCGAGGCCAAGGACAAGGAATTGGCCCGGCTGGGCGGCGTGTATGCGCGGCTCCTGCGCGACTCGGGGGTGACGGTGGTGGAGGGGCGCGGGCGGCTGGTGGACGCGCACACCGTGGAGGTGGCGGGCAAGCAGTACACGGCCGAGCGAATCCTGGTGGCCACCGGCTCGCGGCCGTACCTGCCTCCGGACGTGACGGGCATCGAGCATGCCTTCACCTCGGACGATGCGCTGTCCTTCCCCTCGCTGCCGAAGCGGCTGGCGATTGTGGGGGGCGGGTACATCGGTGTGGAGCTGGCGGGTGTCTTCCACGGGCTGGGCTCGAAGGTGACGGTCATCATCCGCGGCCCCACGGTGCTGGGCGGATTCGACGGGGACGTGCGCGCCTTCCTCACGGAGGAGATGCGCAAGAAGGGCATCGAGCTGCAGGTGGACACCTTCATCCGGGACATCGAGAAGCGCGGGGACGGGGTGAGCCTGCTGACGAAGGCGGGGGAGACGGTGGAGGCGGACGCGGTGCTCTACGCCACCGGTCGGGTGCCCAACTCGGGCGGGGTGGGGCTGGAGGAGGTGGGCGTGAAGCTGGACGGCCGGGGCGCGGTGATGGTGGACGAGTGGTCCCGCACCTCGGTGGAGAACATCTTCGCGGTGGGCGACGTCACGGACCGCCTCAACCTCACCCCGGTGGCCATCGCCGAGGGACGCGCGCTGGCGGAGACGCTGTTCAACAAGAACCCGATGAAGATGGACCACGCCAACGTGCCGTCCGCCGTCTTCAGCCAGCCCCCGGTGGCCTGCGTGGGCCTGTCCGAGCTGGAGGCGCGCGAGCTCCATGGGCAGGTGGACGTCTACGTCGCCAGCTTCAAGCCGATGAAGCACACGCTCAGCGGGCGCAACGAGCGGACGATGATGAAGCTGGTGGTGGAGCGCGCCTCCAACAAGGTGCTGGGCTGCCACATGGTGGGGGCCGACGCGCCGGAAATCATCCAGGGGCTGGCGGTGGCGGTGAAATGCGGCGCCACGAAGGCGCAGTTCGACGCCACCGTGGGCATCCACCCCACCGCGGCCGAGGAGTTCGTCACCATGCGCGACAAGCGGCCGGACCCGGAGGCGGTGCTGGCCGCGGACCGAGGGCATGATGCCGGGGTGACGGGGACGCACTGAGCCACGGCCTTCCGGTGCCGGCCCCCGGGGTGTTCATACCGTGCACGGGACGGGGCTAGCATGCGGCCGGGCCGTCAGGTCCACGCGGGCCCCGCCGTCCGAGATGACCCCGCACCGCACCGGGAGGTGAACCATGAGTGATTCTCCGACGGACTCTTCTCCGCGCCCAGGCTCCTCGCGCATCCGGGGCCTGGAGCAGGTGGACCGGCTGTCGGTGCCCCTGCCGCACGGCACCGAGGTGACGACGCGCGTGGAGCGCATGGCCTCGGGCGGGCGCCGCATTCCCCAGGGCGTGGTGGGCCGCGTGGTCCGCGCGCATGACGGCGGCTTCGACGTGCAGATTGTCGGCGTGGGCGAGGTCTGGTTCGCCCGCGAGGAGCTGGTGCCCCGCCGCATGGGGCAGGTGAACTTCGCCCGTCGCCGCGAGGCGGCATGGAGCGCGCTGACGCCCTGCGTGGTGCTGGAGACGCGCGTGGGCAGCCATGCGTGGGGCCTGGCCAACGAGAACTCGGACGTGGACGTGCGCGGCGTGTTCGCCCTGCCGCTGCCGTGGACCTTCGGCCTCGTGGAGGCGCCGATGGACCTGGTCAGCGCCGACGGCAGCACCACCTATTGGGAGGTACGCAAGACGGTGGAGCAGGCGCTGCGCGCCGACCCGAACACGCTGGAGACGCTGTTCGTCCCCGGCGCGAAGGCCACGGACGTGCTCGGTGAGTGGCTGCTGGCCGAGCGCGGCATCTTCGTGTCCAAGGCCATCTTCGGCAGCTTCGGCCGCTATGCCATGAGCCAGCTCGACAAGCTCACCCGCAGCCAGCGGCTGGCCGAGCACCGGGACTTGCTCCTGGAGTGGCTCTGCGAGGAGCCCACTCCAGACCTGGACGAGGTGGCGAAGCGGCTGGCCGCCGTGTCCCCGCGTGGCGCGCCTTCCCAGCAGGACGCGCTGCTGGCGGCGAAGACGTACGTCAAGCAGCTCTACCGCTCGCTGTGGGACCAGGGGCTGCTGACGGCCAACGACTTCGCGGCGCTCACCGCGTACGCGCGGGGCGGCGGGCAGCGGCCTCCGTCCGCGCGCGAGCTGCGGCCGAAGAACGCCTACAACCTGCTGCGGCTGGTGGCCACGGCCACCGGGTGGCTGCGGCAAGGGGCGCCCACCTTCGAGTCTTCGGGCGCGCTGAAGGCACGGCTGCTGGACATCAAGGCGGGCCGGGTGCCGCTGGAGGATGTGCTGCGGGACGCGGAGGCCATGGCGCCGGAGCTGGAGGCGGCGCACCGCGACAGCAAGCTGCCGGACCACCCGGACTACGAGCGGGCGGACCGGCTGCTGCGGCGCGTGGGAGACGAGGTGGCGCGGCGCTGGGTGCTGAAGGAGCCCGGCCCGCTGGGACGCGACGCGCCGGAGGCCCCGGCCATGGAGTGGAGGGAGTCGGAATGAAGGGCACGCTGAAGGAACATGAGCGCGTGGTGGCGGACCGGGTGCTCGACGAGGAGTCGGCGAAGCGCGAGCACCTCGTCATCGCCCTGTCCGGCGCGCACGCGTATGGCTTTCCCTCGCCTGACAGTGATTTGGACCTCAAGTCCATCCACGTGGTGCCCACCGCGGTGCTGCTGGGGCTCCAGCCGAAGCACATCACCGCCGAGCGGCTCCAGGTGGTGGACGGAGTGGAGGTGGACTACTCGTCCAATGAGCTGCAGCCGGTGCTCCAGGGCATCCTGCAGGGCAACGGCAACTACATCGAGCGCGTGCTGGGTGCCATCTGCGTGCGCGCCTCACCGGAGCTGGAGGGGCTGAAGCCACACGTGCGTGCGGTGCTGTCCCGCCGCGTGCACCGGCACTACCGGGGCTTTGCCTACGGCCAGCTCCGCGAGTGGGAGAAGAGCGGCTTCAAGTCCGCCAAGAAGCTGCTCTACGTCCTGCGCACCACGCTGACCGGAACGCACGCGCTGCGCACCGGCGCGGTGGAGACGGACGTCACCGAGCTGCTGGACCTGTATGGCTTCTCGGAGGCGCACGCGCTGGTGGAGCAGAAGCGGCGCGGGGAGAAGAGCGAGCTGCCGGACGAGCTGAGCAAGAAGTGGCGCGAGGAGGTGGCGCGCTCCTTCGAGGTGCTCGATGCGGCGCTCCCCGAGTCCGTGCTCCCCGAGGACCCGCCCGGGGAGGCCGTGGACGCGCTGGAGGCGTGGATGCTGGACCTGCGACGTCGGCGGTTCGACGCGCCCGCTCAGTAGCGGGCCTGCCGCGCGTGGCGATGTCTGTCATTCAGACGGGGCGCACCGACTCGCGGTGCGCCCCGGGACGACCGCCAGCCCTGGCGGCGGTTACTGGCAGGAGTACGTGTACGTGCCCGGCGTGCTCCAGGTCCCATCCGGGTTGATGGCGCGCACCGTGTAGCCGCTGAACGGGTACGACGAGCCCCAGCAGTCGCTCGCGCGGACATCGTTCCGGAAGGCAGTGCCCAAATCCCAGTTGCCGCGCCGACGCAGCTTCTCGTAGGCGGCGACGCGGTCCACGGCCTCAATCCACGTCGAGTCCGCGGCGAGCACGTCGCGGCGCTTCTCCAGGAACTTCTGGAGCCAGGCGCTCTCGGTGATGCCGTTGTAGCCGATGACGGGCGCCACCTGTCCCGAGTTGCCGAGCGCGGTGTTGGCGGACCGGATGAGGCTCCGGGCGCCGGACTCACCGTGGTTGATGAAGGCGTCGTACAGCGCGGCCTTCGACAGCGCCTGCGTGAGGCCCCACTTGCCGGCCTCGGTCATCGCTGGCGTGTAGTAGAGCTTGTCGTTGACCTGGTCCTGGCAGCTCTTGAAGTCCGCCCGGGTGGTGGTGTTGTTGTAGCTGGTCGCCCAGTCCGCCCGCCAGTTGCCGACGGAGTCGAGCTCGGCCGTCGAGGCCTGGGACTGTCCCGTCGAGAGGAAGCGGTTGTTGATGGTGGTGAGGCCCGCCATGTATTTCGCCATCAGGTTGCCGTTGGCCGCGCTCCGCAGCGCGTTGTAGCACTGGATGACCTGGATGGCGTCGCCCGTTCCCGTGCAGAAGCCCGCGCGCCCGTTCGTGTATCCGCGCCCGTCCTGGATGTTCTCCGAGTACGCGTAGTTGATGGACGGCGTGTCGTTCTCCCAGATGCTCGTCAGGTCCTCCGCCACCTTCTTCTGGTTGGCGCTCAGCCCCGGGCCCGGATTCGTGCCGCCACAGCTCGGGTCGGTGATTGTCACGTTGCTCGCCGTGAAGGACACGTTGGACGTCGTCGAGTAATAGAACGTGTACGACGCATTCACGGCGACCGTCAGCGCCGAGGTCCGCGAGTAGGTGCACGTCGTGCCGCTCTGGGTATGCGTCCAGCCCGGCTCGTCGTAATCACAGACGATGCCGCTCGGGACGCCAAAGGAGACGGTGGGGCTCGTCATCGCCGCCGTGCCGGTGTTCTTGAAGACAATCGTGCCCCACCAGTCCGCGCCCACGTAGGTGTTCGTGGTGATGGCGTACGAGCAGGCGGCCAGCGACTGTTCCGCGACGGGGAGCGCTTCCTCCGTGCCCTCCAGGTCCGGCGCGCAGCCCGCCAGGGCCACGGTGATTCCCAGCAGCGCCCCCCGCCAGCTCCAGACCCGACGCCTCTCCTGTCGACGCACTCCCATGTCCTGGTTCCTTTCGCGGCGCGGGCGGTGAATGGCAGATGCAGCCGCGCCAGCGCCGGAATACCAGAAAGAATTGAGTGGCGTCAGGATGGAGCGTTTTCGAGCCCGGAGAGCTTTCGATTGCGGACCTTCAGCCAGGCCTGCTGCCGGAAGAGGTACGCGGAGCAGGCGCGGCGCCAGGTCCACACCTCGGGCAGTTCCCACCAGCGGGCGGGCGGCTGGATGCCGTGGTCGCGCAGGTTTCCGATGCCGCGGTAGCCGACGCCGTCGAGGCCGTAGGCGCTGTTGGACTCCAGCATGAGCACCTTGTCCGTGGGCGCGTGGTGGTCCACGACGAGGAAGGTGTGCCCGGAGCGCCACTGGTTGCGCCAGCCCTGCACCAGCGTCCACGGGTGGGGCGGCACGTCCGGAGAGGGCGCGGGAATGCCCATTCCGCTCTCCACGGCGGCCGTCACGGGCGCGAAGTAGTCCTCCGTGGACGAAATCATCATCTGACGGTGGCGGCGCGAATCCCACTCGAAGGCGGTGCCGTGCGCGTCGGCGAAGGCCTTCACCGTCAGCGCCTCGACGAAGGTGCAGCAGTTGTTCACCGCGGGCGGCGCGATGGGCAGACGGACGCCCGGGAGCACCCACGGGTAGCGTGCCTGGTCGAGCTCGTAGCGGAAGTCCTGGAACGCGGGCAGCAGGCTCGTCAGCCGCTCCTCGTCCACCGCGAGCGGCTCGACGCTGAAGGACAGGCGCTCCACGGCAGGGGGCTTCTCCAAATCCAACAGCCGGGCGTACTGCTGGGTGCGCCAGCGTACACATATCCAGGTGTCGAGCGCGCCCAGCGTCGGCACCTCGAGTCGCGCGTAGTCGGTGTCCGGCGTCGGAGCGTTCCGTCGCTCCTCCAGGACGTGGTAGTCGCCCGGCTCGACGTAGCCCTCGAACTGCGTGCTCGTGTCTGGCAAGACGAAGCCGCGCAGCCGGATGGGCAGCCGCGCGACGCGATAGGTTTCCGCCATGGACGTCCTCCGTGAGGAAGTGTGTCGTGCATCATCGCACGTCCGCCCGACACGGTTGCTGGCCAGGGAGGGCGCGGGCGGCCTACAACTCCGGGGACGCCATGCTCATGCGCTTCCGAATGCTGTCCGCCCTCGTCCTGACCTCCGCGCTGCTGGCCTGCGCCACCCGTGGCGCGGCGCCCACGCCCCAGCCCCCGACTGCTTCGCCCATGAAGACACCTTCTCCTCTCGACCCGGCCGCCGAGCAGTACGTGAAGCTCGTCCTCGCGGTGGGCCAGCATGACGGCAACTACGTGGATGCGTACTACGGGCCAGAGGCCTGGGCCGCGGAGGCCAAGGCCGCCCAGGTCCCCCTGCCGGAGATTGGCGAGCAGGCCGCCGCGCTGGTGAAGACGGTGGAGGCGGTGCCGGTGCCCGCGGAGCCGCTCCTGGCCATGCGCCGCCGCTTCCTGCTCACGCAGCTGTCTGCCCTGGCCGCGCGGGTGCGGATGCTGTCGGGCGAGAAGTTGAAGTTCGACGAGGAGAGCCAGGCCCTCTACGACGCGCGCGCGCCGCACCACACGGCGGCCCAGTTCGAGGAGGTGCTGGCGGGACTCGACCGGCTGGTGCCCGGCCCCGGCCCCCTGGCCGAGCGCCTGGAGCGCTACCGGCAGGGTTTCGTCATTCCCAAGGACAAGCTGGACGTCGTCTGCCGCGCCGCCATCGACGAGTCCCGGCGCCGCACGCTGAAGCACGTGACGCTGCCCGCGCATGAGACCTTCACGCTGGAGTTCGTCACCGGCAAGCCGTGGGGCGGCTACAACTGGTTCAAGGGCAATGCGACGAGCCTCATCCAGATCAACACCGACCTGCCCCTCTTCATCTGGCGCGCCATCGACCTGGCGGCGCACGAGGGCTACCCCGGCCACCACGTCTACAACGCGCTGCTCGAGCAGCACCTGGTGCGCGAGCGGGGCTGGGTGGAGTTCACGGTGTACCCGCTCTTCTCGCCCATGTCGCTCATCGCCGAGGGCAGCGCCAACTACGGCATCGAGGTGGCCTTCCCCGACGCGGGCGCCTACGCGCGCGACGTGCTCTTCCCCCTCGCGGGGTTGGACCCGAAGCTCGCCGACGACTACGTGCGCGTGGAGGAGCTGTCCGGGAAGCTGTCCTACGCGAGCAACGAGGCCGCGCGCGGCTACCTGGATGGCACGCTCAGCCGCGAGGCGGCTCGCGACTGGCTCGTGAAGTACGGGCTGATGTCCCCCGAGCGCGCGACGCAGCGCCTGGCCTTCATCGACACCTATCGCGCGTATGTCATCAACTACAACCTGGGCCGAGACCTCGTGGCCGGGTACATGGAGAAGCAGGTGGGCTCGGGCGCGACTCCCGAGCGACACTGGGAGGTGTTCCGGGAGCTGCTGTCCTCACCGGCCCTGCCAGCGGACCTGCGCTGAGCCTGTGCTTCCCGTGGCAGGGGGCTCGCTCAGTGGGCGAGCGCCGCGAGAAGCCGCCCACCCCTTCCGACTGGCGGTCCAGCCACATGCCGAGGATGTCGTAGTCGCCCGCGTTCCGCTCCATCCAGGTTGCGGCCCTTCAACACGGGCCCGGAGGAGCGGTTGCAGGGCGTTTGCGCTCAGGGCGTCAGCTCCACGTCGAGCGTGGTTCCCTCGGGGCGGTGGCTCCATTCCCGGAAGGCCGCGCGGAACTCCTCCAGCGTCTGGGAGAGCGCTCCGCGCGGGGCGGACCGGGCGTCCACGCCGATGATGAAGGGGCCTGCTGGAGAGGATGGAGGCAGGGGGCGGGCGAAGACGCGGCGGTCTCCCTCCAGTCGGTACACCAGCGCGGTGAGATGCCCGAGCACCCAGCCCGCGGCAGCCTCGTGTGCCTCTGCGGACGGGGCTTCGAGGGTGAGCACCAGCCGGCCAGGCAGCTCGCGGGACAGGTCCACCGGCTCGAACATCGCTTCCCAGGACTCCGCCGTGCCCTGGGCTCGCGCCTCGTCGACCCGGCGCCGGGCCAGGGTCAGCTCGTCCCGGAGCACGCGGTACGTGGAGCGCGAGATGTTGCGCGCGGTGTTCCGCACCGGGGCGGCGGGCGCGATGACGGGCATGAGGTCCCGCTTTCCGTCGGGCCGGTAGCGCGCCGTCTCGGACGTGAGCGTCACCGGCTGGGGCCAGGGCCAGCTGGCGAAGGTCTCGAAGAAGTGGGCGAGCAGCGCCACGTCGGAGTCCGTGTGCTCCCGGGGCGCCCGCGTACAGGCCCAGGCCGCCAGCACCGACCAGGACAGGCCGCCCAGGTAACCCAGCGCGTGCGAGTAGATGCCGCGTGCCTTCGCCCACGCCTTCACCGTCCGCAGCAGCGTGCGGAAGCGCTCGGGGTCGGCGCCTGCTCGCGTTACCTCGTCGAGCAGGCGCTGCGTGTCCGCGAGCCCCAGGACGGAGCGGTGGCCAGCGTTGTCCAGCGCGTCGCCGTGCAGCACCAGCAGCTCTTCGGGAGGGCAGGGGGCGACGCCTTCCGGAGGGCTCGCGTAGGAGATGTCGAAGCTCACTCCGCCGAGGGACAGCTTCACCAGGGGAATGGCGGCATCGGCCACGTAGCGGGCGGATGCTCCGGGCTCACGGGGCAGTTCCTGGAGGAGGGCGTGCGCGAAGTCCTCGCGCGACAGGAGCGAGGGACCGATGGCCACCGCGTCGACGTCGCTGCCCGGTCCATCCGTCCCGAGGAGGTACGAGCCGTACGGGTACAGCTCCGTTCCAACGCGTGCACAGAGTGCCGTGAGCTGCTCCACCGCCGTGGTGCGAAGGGCTCGGGCGTCGGGAGCGTCCGTGGCGGAGTGTCGGGACAGCACTTCGCGGAGGCGGGCGTCCTCTTGCACGAACTGGGCGTCGTCCGCGTGGCCGCGTTTCCGAGGGGAGCGGGCGTCCGCGGAGGGCGTGGTCGTGCTGCCCTTGCGTGCGCGGTCGTCTCCGGCAGGGCTGTTCTTGTCGAGCCGGTGCGTGTCCTCGGGCTGAGGCGGTGTGCCGAGCCCGGTCGGCGGGCTGCTCCCTCCTGGGGCGCGACCGCTCCCTCCGCCCCTGCCTCCGAGCGGAACCCGCCGGAGGACTTCGAACGGGGTGTCGCCCTGTCTCCGGATGATGCAGACCTCACGGGCTTCGAAGGTGAGCGGGCGCCAGTGCTTCTCCCAGCCGGCGAGCGTGCGCGCGATTTCGGCGGCTCCCGAGCGGGGAAGCTGTCCGACGGAGAGGTGCGGCGTGAAGCCGCGTGCGGCCTTGCGCCCCGGGTCGGTGCACTCGGGCAGCGCCTCTTCCAGCGCCGCATGCAGGGCTTGGAGCGCTCCGTGCGGCCGGTCCTCCGGCTTCAGCCACGCCGTGACGTTGGCGCGGTGCTCGAAGTGGTGGAACCCGGCGAGCGTCACCTCGAAGGGCTTCACGTTTCGCAGCGCCGCCGCGAGCACGGCCTCTGCCTCGTCGAAGTACTCCTCCGGCAGGAAGGGGTAGAGCAGGGTGACGTGCGGCATCCAGCGCGTGAACTTGGAGTCGTGCTTCCGGCGCAGCGCCTGGATGGGCTCCCACACGGCGTCGGGAGGGATGAGCACCACCGCCGTGTGGTGGACCAGCGGGGCCGTGCGCGTCCGGGCGTGAGCGGGTGCTGGCACCGCTCTGGGTCGTGGGGCTTCGCCGCGTCGCAGGACACAGCGAAGACCGAAGTGGTCCGACAGGTAGAGCGCATCCCCGGTCGGTGCCGGCGGTCCTTCCAGCGGGGACTCTCCGAGGAGCTCCACCGTCTCCGGTGCGAGCCGCCCCGAGGGCGAACACACCATCACCCTGTCCAATCGCTGACTCAGGCCCGAGGTGGTCGTGAAGGCCGCCAGCGCATTGCGCGAGGGGTCGTACGTCTCCCCGCGCTCCGTGGGCCGCAGCGCGGGCCAGGCGTCCACGAACCCCGCATGGGTGAAGGTGTCGGCTTCGGGCTCGCCGTCGCCGAAGTTGAAGTCACCTGCCAGCACCACGTCGGGAGCCGTGGCTCCGGCCTGCGCGCCGAGCGAGCGGGTCCACTCGACGAGTGCCTGGACCTGGGTGGCTCGTGCACTCCTGCCCGAGGCCGCGCGGTTGCTCATCAGGTGGTGGGTGGCCACCCACAGCGAGCCGCCGCTCAGCGCGAGCTCGCCCGCGATGACCCGCTTGTCGCGGGTGAAGGCGCGCTGGCACAGCGAGGAGAAGGGGAGGCGGGACAGGATCACCTGTCCATAGGGCGTCACCGTGACGGCGTCCGGGCCTTCGGAGAGCCAGTACTGCTCACGCACCCACGGCTCCGCGAGCAGCGCCTGGAGGAAGGATGCGGTGACTTCCTGCAGGGCGATGACGTCCGCGCGGGTGTCCCGCAGCAGGGCGAGCACCGCGGGCGTCCTGCGCTCCGTGGCGAGCAGCTCTCCGTCGTACAAATCGAAGAGGACGTTGAGCGTGATGACGGTGAGGTGCTCGGGCGAGGGGAGGGGCTCGGTGGCCACCGGCCGGCTCGGAGCCTTCGCCCAGGCGCCGGTGCTCGTATCGAAGCGCCAGGCCGGCAGGGGTGTGAAGCTCGCGGCCACGGGCTGCTCACTGGAGGCCGACGCCACCGGAGCGGACCTGGGCGCTACGACCACCGGCGCGGGGGCTGGGTCCACCCCGGAGGGAACCGCCACCGGCGCGGGCTTCGCCGGTGGCGGGGTGAGGGAGTCCAGCAGGTCGAGGCGCTGCCGGCGGTCCCACACCACGTGTCGGCCGCGCTTGAAGTACCAGACGCGGTGCCAGGGGATTTCGCCATCCGGGACGAACGCCTCGAAGGGCATCTCCTCCAGCGCTTCGAGGTGCGCGTCGTAGCCGATGATGAACTCGCGAGCGTCCAGCCGCGGGTCCCAGCGGATGCGGTGGTACACCTCGCGGCTGGTCGTGAATCGTTCCTGGGACATGACGGCCGCTCGCGAGAAGAGAGAAGAAGCGTATACCCGCCCGTGGCATGCACCGGGGCCGGCACGCGAGCCTCCTGACGCCGGGCCGACATCCCGGCTGACAGGCCCCCCGCGCCGGGCTGCTCGCTCAGGAAGGATTCACTCCCGCCACCAGATAGAAGCGGAACTCGCCCGAGTTCACGCCGTACGCCACGTCCACGCCCACCAGGGGCAGCACGACGTTGCGCAGGTACAGGCGCAGCCCGCCGCCCACGCCCTGCGCCAGCGTGGCCTCCTTCAGCCCGCCCTCCGTGCCCGGCAGGTAGCCGCGCACCACGCGCCCATTCACGTCCCGGAGCTGGCCGTCCTCCGGGATGTCGCGCCACAGCATCAACCCCGTGTCCGAGAACGCCACCCCCCGGAAGGACAGCGAGCGCACCGTGAAGAGGGGGAAGTGGTACTCGGCGGTGAAGGACAGCCGCGTGTCGCCCCGGAACTGACGGTGCAGGAAGCCGCGCAGCGAGTTGCCGCCCATCACCAGTTCCTGGTGGAACGGAAGGTCCATTCCAACGACGGCCTCGCCCCTCAGCACCAGGTTGTGCTGCTCCAGCAGCCGCAGGCCATGCCGGTAGAGCAGCCCGAAGCGCCGGTAGCGAAACTCGCTCCACACGCCCGGGCTGGAGACCTCGTACGAGCCCTCGATGTTGAGGCCCTCCATCACCGCGTGCAGGTTCTGCCGCGTGTCCACGCCCACCATCAGCCGCAGCGACGTGTCCCGCTGCGACGGGCCCGTGGAGAAGGCCTCGGTGGTGACCTCCTCCTCGTCGCTCGGCGGCTTCGCGTCGATGAGCATCAGCCGGTACTTCGCGGCCGCGCGCACGCGCTCGAAGATCATCACCCCGAACTCTCCGGCAATGGACGCCGAGTTCATGCGCGTGCGGCGCACCACCTCCGGGTCCTCCTGGCCCGCGCCGGCACGGTATTCGTCCACGCGGTCGCTGCGAAGCTGCCCCTCCAGGCTCAGCTTCAGCTGCGGCTGGCCGAAGAGGTTCGGGTCCAGGTAGCCGACGAACAGACCGCTCTCCGCCGTGCTCACCTGCGCCGCCGTCGCGAACTTCTTGCTGCGGCCCCACAGGTTGTTCTCCGCGTACAGCAGCCCGCCGCCGACGTTGGCCGAGGACAGCGCGAAGGTGGGTGCCACCACCCAGGACGCCTTGTCCTCCACCTCCAGGATGAGCCGCACCCGGTCCGGCCCCGTGGGCTCGGTGCTCACCCGCACCTCCTGGAACAGGCCCGTGGCCACCAGGCGCCGCTCCACGCGGGTCAGCTCCTCGGGGGTGACGCCGTCGCCCGCGCCGATGCGCGAGTACGCCTGCACCGTCTCCGGACGGGTCTTCTCCGGGCCGCGCACGACGACTTCGTCCACCACCTGCACCGGCCCCTCGTCCCGCGCGTCCACGCGTGGCGCCAGCAGCCCCAACACCAGCGCCGCGCACCACCTCATCACTTGTCCACTCATTGCTCGTGCCACGTTCGTGTCGTCTTCCAGGGGCCGCCGGCCTGTGCCCACGGGCCAACCCTACCCCCAGACGCCGCCCCGCCGGACATCTGCTATGCCCCTGTTTCATGATTTCACTCATCCGTCAGCTCCGCCGCCGGCGCCTGCTGGGCCGTCCCTTCCCGGCGGACTGGCTGGGCCACCTCGACGCGCGGGTACCCTTCTTCCGCGCGCTGTCGCCCGCCCTGCGGGAGACCTTCCTCGACAAGCTCAAGGTCTTCGCCTGGGAGAAGGAGTTCATCGGGGCCGGCGGGCTCACGATGACGGACGAGATTCGTGTCGTCGTCTCCGCCACGGCCGTGCAGCTCGTGGTGCACCTGGACCTGTCCTATTACGACCGGCTCCGGGAGGTCATCGTCTATCCCGAGGCCTTCAAGCTGCCGGACCGCACCGGCGTGGTGCTGGGCGAGGCGAAGCACTGGGGCTCCGTCATCCTCTCCTGGCAGGCGGTGCTGGCGGGGCTGCGCAACCCGGCCGACGGCCATGACACCGCCGCCCACGAGTTCGCCCACGTGCTGGACCGCGCGGACGGCGCCTTTGACGGCACACCCAGGTTGCGGATGTACTCGCATTACCAGACCTGGGCCTCGGTGATGAGCGAGCACTTCCAGAAGCTCCAGGAAGGCCGCCGCCCGGAGCGTCAGGTGCTGGACGACTACGGCGGGCTCAACGAGGCGGAGTTCTTCGCAGTGGCCACCGAGTCCTTCTTCGAGAAGCCCCGGCAGATGCAGGAGAAGACGCCGGAGCTATACGAGGAACTGAAGCGCTTCTACGGTTGGGACCCGGCCACGGGCACCTGAAGTCCCGCGTGTTCCGCCGGGCTGTGGTACGCGGTGGGAGGCGGTGGTGAACATTCTCCTGGAGGAGCCTCATCATGTCCGCACCTGGCAGCACGGCTGCTTCCATGTTCATCGACCTGGAGCGCGAGGCGTGGCGGGCGCTGCGTGCCTCCACCCCGCTGCCCCTGACGGCGGCCGACATCGACGGGCTGCGCGGCCTGGGCGAGCAGCTCGACGTGGAGGAGGTGGCGGACGTCTACCTGCCGCTCTCCCGGCTGCTCAACCTCCAGGTGGCCGCGGCGCAGCGGCTGTGGGCGGAGCAGCAGGCGTTCCTCGGGGGCTCGGCGCGCAAGGTGCCGTTCATCATCGCCATCGCCGGGAGCGTGGCGGTGGGCAAGAGCACGACGGCCCGCATCCTCCAGGCGCTGCTGGCACGCTGGCCGGACCACCCGCGCGTGGAGTTGGTGACGACGGACGGCTTCCTCTTCCCCAATCGCGTCCTCACCGAGCGCGGGCACATGAAGCGCAAGGGCTTCCCGGAGAGCTATGACCGGCGCGCGCTGGTGCGCTTCCTCGCGGAGCTGAAGGCGGGGCGCGCCGAGGTGTCCGCGCCGGTGTACTCGCACCTCGTCTACGACGTGGTGCCTGACGAGGCGAAGGTCATCCGCCAGCCGGACATCCTCATCCTGGAGGGGCTCAACGTCCTCCAGTCCGGCCCGGTGGAAGGGAAGCGGATGCCGGGCACGTTCCTGTCCGACTTCTTCGACTTCTCCATCTACGTGGACGCGCACGAGCAGGACATCCGCCACTGGTACGTGGGCCGCTTCCTCCAGCTCCAGCAGACGGCATTCCGCGACGAGCGCAGCTACTTCCGCCGCTTCTCCGAGCTCACCCAGGAGCAGGCCGTGGCCATGGCCGAGTCCGTCTGGGCCGAAATCAACGGGCCGAACCTCGCGCAGAACATCGCGCCCACCCGCTCGCGCGCGCGGCTCATCCTCACCAAGGGCCCGGACCACAAGGTGAAGCGGGTGCGGCTGCGCAAGCAGTAGCGGCGCGTCACCGCCCCGGTGCGGCCGGCGTGCAGAGCGTCCCCCGGGTGAGCGCCTCCAGTCGCTCGCGGATGCGCTTCTCCAGCTCAGGGTTGGCGTCCTCCTGGAGCAGCTCCAGGGCACGCTGCTCCGTCTGGAGCGCCTCTTCGCAAGCCCCGCCGCCCGCGAGCACCATGGCGTAGGTGTCCAGGGCGTAGGTGCTCCACGGCGCCATCGCGACGGACCACTGCGCCAGCGGGAGCGCCTCCGCGAGGCGCCCCTGCGTCACGTACAGCCATGCCAGCCCCGTCGCCGCCGCCGCGCTTCGGGGCTCCAGCTCCAGGGCCTTCTTGTACGCCGCCTCCTGCTCGGCGCTCGCTGCTGTGTCCGGGGTCAGCGCCGAGGCCAGTAGCAGCCAGGCTTCGCCGTCCTCGGGATGGGCCTCCACCGCCGCGCGGGCGAGGGCGGGGCGCTCGGCCTCGGGCGCCGCGCGCAGCTTCGTGGAGAGGGCGCGCAGGCCCGTGGGATTCAGCCGGAGCGACTCCTCCAGCTCGTCCTGTGACAGCTTGCGACGGTTCTGGATGAAGGGCTCGCGGTAGGCCAGTTGTGCCCCCAGCTCCGCGAGCCTCGCGCGGATGGCGTGGACCTCGGCGTGGTCGATGACCTCCTCGACGAAGCCCGTGGCCACCGGCGGCACCTGCACCGTGTGCTCCGGGTACTTGCGGTTCCTCACGTACTCCAGCAGCGCGGCGTCCAGCGCGGGGGACTCCAGCCCGGGAAGCGCCTGCTTCTGCGCCACGTCGGGCGCGACGCCCTTCGCGAGCAGGGCCTGGTACTCGGCGAACTCGCGGGGGCGGGTGGTGTAGAGCCAGTGCACCAGGAGCCAGCTCCCGGCGTAGTTGAACGCGACCAGCCGCTCCTCCTCGCGCTGCGCCAGCGACGGCTCCCACGCGTGCACGCGCTGCATCGTCCAGCCCTCCGCGTTGCTGTCCACCACCCGGTCCAGCAGCTCGCCCATCTCGACAATGGCCCCCAGGTGCGGCGCGCCCACCACCGCCGTCTTCCCGTCCGCCGACACGCGCAGCGTCTCCAGGTACTCGGCGAGTCCCTCCGACAGCCACCGGGGCTGGCGGAGCAGGGCGTAGGCGCTCAGGAAGTGGGTCAGCTCGTGGTTCAGCCGCGAGGACGAGGCCGGCGACAGTCCCGAGAAGCGCTGCTCCCAGGTGGAGGGCAGGCCGGGCAGGACGATGAGAGCCTCGGTGTCGGAACGGTAGAAGAAGGCCCGCACCCGGCGGGGATAGAGGCCTTCGAACTCGTCCGGGTCCTGGAGGACGTAGACGTTGACCTTCGGCATCGGCCGGCCCAGCACGTGCGGCCACATGGCGGCGAGGATGGCGACGCGCGTGTGCTCCAACGCGCTCATCGCCTTGCGCGCGTCCTCGGGCGGCAGGTCCGTCTCCAGCGTGTAGTGGTCGCTGTCCAGCCGCACCCAGGCACGCCCACCTTCACCCGGGCAGCGCGTGAAGCGGGGACCCACCACACAGGCCACCTGGGACGAAGCGAGGAGCGCGAGCAACGCTCCCATCGCGAGACCTTGGCGCACGTCGGGCTCTCTCTTCTCCGCCAGGGCTCGGCCCCGGTCCGTGGGAGGTGGAAGCGCGAGCCTGACGTGAGTGCCGGGGCTCCGACAAGCGCGGCGGAGGGCCCACCGGGCTTCACTTCCCGCCGCACTCGCGAGGTCAGCGGCGCGCGGCCTGGCGGACCATCTCGATGTGGGGGATGCCGTCCTCGTCGTACACGTCCCCCTCCGCGTGGAACCCGAAGTCCTCGTAGAAGCGCTGGAGGTAGTGCTGGGCGGAGATACGGATGTCCGCCGCCGGGAAGTGCGCGTCGAGTCGGGCGAGGCCCCGCTCCACCAATTCGCGCCCCAGCCCCCGCCTTCTCGCCCTGGGCGACGTCACCACGCGGCCGAGGCTGCTCGCGCCGGGGAACTTCAAGCCGGGGGGCAGGATGCGCAGGTAGCCCGCCAGGTACGGCGCCCCGTCCGCGTCCTCGTACGCGAGCAGGTGGAGCGACTCCGCGTCCAGCCCGTCCACGTCCTGGTAGATGGAGCGCTGCTCCACCACGAACACCTCCTGCCGCAGGGCGAGCAGTGCGTACAGCTCGTCCAGCGTCAGCTCCGGGAAGCTCTTCCACATCCAGCGCGGCATGGTGGCCGCGTGTAGCACGGCTGATGGCTCGGGGCCTCGCCGCACGACACGGCCCGGGCGCGGGCCGTCCGCTGCTGGTAGCTTCGCGGGCCTCATGACGAAGGACTCCCGGGGCCCGTCACGCGGGCGCGTGGCGGCCGTCACCGTGGCCTCGCTGCTCGGCGCCGCGCTGGCCGAGGCCACCCACCTGCCCGCCGGAGCCCTGCTGGGCGCGATGCTGGTGTCGATTGCAGGCTCGCTCGCGCTGTCGGTGCACGTGCCCCTGCCACGCCCCGGGCTGCTGATGGCGCAGGCGGTGCTGGGCGGGGCGATGTGCTCCTCCTTCCGTCCGGAGGCCTGGGCCGCGCTCGCGGAGCACTGGCCCGTCGCGCTGTCCGCCGTGGTGGGCGTGGTGGCCGTGGCCCAGGGCGTGGCGCTGGTGTGCGCGCGGCTGGGCCACCTGGATGCCCGCACCGCCACCCTGGGGCTGATGCCGGGCGGGGCCTCGGCGATGATTGCGCTCAGCGAGGAGCTGGGCACCGACTCGCGACTGGTGACGCTCTTCCAGTACGTGCGCCTGTCCGTCGTCATCCTCGTCGCCGTGCTGGTGGGGCGGTGGGTCGGGGACTCGCCGGACGTGCAGCTGGCCCGCGCCGCCGACCTTCCCGGCACTCCCCCGGCGCTGGTGGCCTGGGCGACGACGGCGCTCGTCGCCCTCGCGGGAGGCTGGCTGGGCGCGAGGCTGAAGCTACCTGCCGGCGTCTTCCTGGGGCCCGTGCTGCTGGGCATCCCCCTCACCGCCCTGGGCGTGCCGGTGGGCGCGTGGCCTCCTGGCGTGCTGCCGCTGGCGCTGTGGGCGCTCGGCGTGCGCGTGGGCAGCCAGTTCGACTCCTCCGCCGTGCACGAGCTGCGGCGGGCCGCGCTCGTCGCCCTCCTCGCCGCGCTGGCCATGGTGGGCGGTTGCCTGCTCATGGCCTGGGGCTGGTCCGCCGTGAGTGGGGTGGACCTGCTCACCACCTACTTCGCCACCTCGCCGGGCGGCGCCGACTCGCTGCTGGCCATCGCCCTGGGCACCCGCGCCACGCTGTCCCTCGTGCTCGCGGTGCAGGTGGGACGCATGCTGCTCGTCTTCCTCGTGGCGCCCACCTTCCTGCGGCGCCTGTCCGAGCGCCGGTAGACGCGCCCGGGTGTCGACGCTGCCCATGGCTCACGCGGCCTGCTGGGTGGGAAGCCCCTGGAGCATTTCGTTGAGCGCGTCCACCTGCTGCTCGTGGCCCGGACGCGCCTGGACGATGCCGAGGGCGCGCTGGAGCAGGGCGCGCGCGGCCACCGGGTCCTGGTGCTGCACGTGTACCTTCGACAGCTCCGTGAGCGCGGGCACGAGGAAGGGGTCCTGTGTTCCCGCCGCATCCTCCAGGCGCGCCACGGACTCCTGGAGCAGGGCGTACGCGTCCGGGTGGTTGCGCTCGCCCAGTGCCAGCGCGCCGTGGTGCAGGGCGATGGCTTCCGCCAGCCGGTCCTGCTCCTCCTCCGTCGAGGCCACGGGCTCCGGCGCGGCGATGCCCTGCTCCTGGAGCGCGATGTCCACGTGGGTCAGCACCTCGCCGCCCAGCTCCTCGGCCAGCTTCACCGGGTCGGCGAACAGCGTCAGCGCCGGGGCCTCGTCCAGCATGCGCCGCCCGGGGATGCCGGCCACGCGCTGGACGCGCTCCGACGGGGGCGGGTGCGAGTCGTAGGCATCCACCGGACGGGCGAACAGCTCCTCGCGGACCAGGGCGCCCAGCGAGGGCGGCGTGCCGCGCGCCGCCACGTCGATGGTGCGGTACAGGTCCTTCGTGGGGCGGCCCGCCTCTCGCAGACCCACCGCCACGCCCACCCCGCGGTGGAAGGCATCCCCGTTCTCAATCGTCTTCGTCAGCGCCCGGCCGAAGGTGTCCCCGCCGTAGGCCAGCGCGGAGAGGCGGTCGGCCAGCAGCTCGCGGCGGCGGCCATGGCCCGCGGTCACCTGGAGGTAGACGAAGAAGTAGACGCGCAGGAACCAGAACACGGGGTTGACGAAGGCCCAGCTCAGCTCCTGGATGCTTTGCATCGTCCGCACCACCTGCGTCTGGATGCGTCCGATGATGGGCGTCAGGCGCGTCTCCCCGTGGGCGAAGTGGCCGTACTCGTGGGCGAGGATGGACTTCAGCTCGGACACGGTGAGGCCTCGCAGGGCCGCCAGGCCCAGGTGGAGGATGCGCTCACCCCGCCCGAGCAGCACCTGGATGCGTCCACCCGCCTCGCGCACGCCGATGCTGGTGCCCGCGAACAACATCACCCGGTCCACCTTGCGCGCCCCGGCCACCTCCGCCACCTCCGCCAGCGCCCGGAACAGCTCGGGAGCCTCGTCCGGGGCGAGCCTCCGGCCTTCGTCGGGCTCTGCCGTGCTGAAGAAGAGGCCTCGCAGGATGGCGATGAAGCCGCCGAAGCCGACGAGGGCCACGATGATGAGCAGCTTGATGGAGACGAACCGGAGCTGGAACATCGCGTAGATGAGCCCACCCGCCACGGCGACCGTCAGCGTCAGCATCATCGGAATGGACACGTAGAACAGCAGCGACGCGAACCAGAGCACCGCGCTGTAGAGCCGGTCCACGCGCCGCTCGGACGGCGTCTGCTCCGCGCGCATCAGGTGGACGTGCTCGGCTCGCAGCTGCCCGAGCTGCACCGACGACAGCACGCGGCCGGCCACCCACGTTCCCAGGAGCCCCAGGCCGAGGAACAGCCCCAGGCCCAGCGGTATCCCCCACGCGAGCCGCGTCCAGCGCAGCTGGGAGATTTCCGCTTCGACCAGGCGCAGATGCTCCTCGTTCCCGCCAAGCTCCCGGGCCCGCCGTACCTCCGCCTCGGCTTCGTCCAGCTCCCCCAGGCTGGCCAAGGCCGAGGCGAGGAGGATGCGCGCCTCGCTCGAGCCGGGCACCACCTCGGTGATACGACGCGCGTGTTCGCGCATGCGCTCGAAGTCGGACCGATTCAGGGCGAGCAGCGCGGAGTAGAAGTTCGCCGTTGGTAGCCGCTCGTCGAGCTGGAGTGCCTCCCGGAGCAGGGGTTCGGCTTCGGCGCGCCGGTTGAGCTGGTAGTAGGTGGCTCCGAGCAGGGACAGCGCATCCGCGCGGCGCATCCCATCGAGGCCCAGCTCCAGCGCGCGCAGCAGGGCCCGCTCCGTATCGCCGAGCTTCTGCTGCCCCACGTAGAGCTGGCCCGCCAGGTGGAACGTCCGGGGGTTCTCGGGTGCCTGCGCGAGCAGGTGCTCCACGTCGGCCACGGCGTCGTCCAGTCGCCTCTCCTCCACCGCCTGGAAGGCCCGGTCGTGGATGGCCTGCAGCCCGGCGCTGTAGGGAAAGCGCTCCGGTGCCTCCGCTCCCGGCGCCAGCTGCGAGACGAGGAGCGCGACAACGACGAATGCGTACATGGAGCCCCCTGCGAACCGTCCCGGTTCTACCACGCGAGGGGTGGCTCCCTCTCCCGGCGGCCCCGTGGGGCAAGGACCTGTGTTGGCTGGGGGAAGCGAGCGTCCGGCGGCGGCGGGCCCGCATCATTATATGTAGGCCGCGATGACCTCTCCGCTCGATGCCCTGCCTGCCCCGGATGCGACCGAGGGTGTGGACACCCTGCTCCGGCTGCTGAGGGGCCGCCGCACGGTGGTGCTCACCGGCGCCGGCTGCAGCACCGAGTCCGGCATCCCCGACTACCGGGGGCCGGGGACGCGGGCCCGGGCGCGCAACCCCATCCAGCACCGCGAGTTCCTCACCCGGCCGGAGACGCGGGCGCGCTACTGGGCGCGGAGTCTGCTCGGCTGGCCGCGCTTCTCGTCGGCCCGGCCGAACGCCGCGCACCATGCGCTGGCGGCGCTGGAGCGCAACGGGCACGTGCCGGGCCTCATCACCCAGAACGTGGACCGCCTGCACCACGCGGCGGGCAGCTCACGGGTCATCGAGCTGCACGGAGCGCTGGCGCGGGTGCGCTGTCTGGACTGTGGCGCTCAGGAGGAGCGGGCCGCCCTGCAGGAGCGGCTGCTGGCCCTCAACCCCGACTTCACGCACCACGTGCTGGAGCTGCGGCCGGACGGTGACGCGGAGCTGTCCTCGGAGCTGCTGTCGTCCTTCCAGGTCCCCGCGTGCCTGCGCTGTGGCGGGACGCTGAAGCCGGACGTGGTGTTCTTCGGCGACAACGTGCCGTTGCCCACGGTGGAGGCCGCGTTTTCGATGGTGGAGGAGGGCGACGCGCTGCTGGTGGTGGGCTCGTCGCTGGCCATCTTCTCCGGCTACCGCTTCCTGGTGCGCGCCTCCGAGCGCCGCATGCCCATCGCCATCCTCAACATCGGCGAGTGCCGGGGTGTGGAGCTGGCGGACGTGCGCGTGGAGGCGCGAGCCGGAGACGTGCTGCCCCGGCTCGCGGAGGCACTGGAGCAGGGCTGACGTGGCCCGCCGCCCGGTGTCGCGCCGTGCTCAGAAGCGCAGGCGGTAGTGCAGGGACTTCGGGCGCGTCAGCGAGTCGAAGCCGAGCGCGCTCAGCGTCACGCCGCGCCCGGAGTCCTTCACGCCGCTCCACGGCAGCGCGGGGTCCAGCGAGTCGCAGCGGTTCATGTAGACGGTGCCGGCCTCCAGCCGCCGCGCCAGGCGGTCGGCGCGCTCGCGGTCGGACGTCCACACGCTGGCGGTGAGGCCCAGGCTGGACGCGTTCATCCGCGCCAGCGCCTCCTCGTCCGAGCTGACGGAGGCAATGGGCAGCAGCGGCCCGAAGGACTCCTCGCGCATCACCCGGGCGTCGGCGCTCACGTCCCGGAGCAGCGTCGGCTCGAAGAAGCGTCCCTTCCCATTCACCTGCGTCGGACGGCCTCCGCACACGAGCTTCGCGCCCTGGCTGGTGGCGTCCTGGACGAAGGCGTGCAGCTCGGCCGGGTGCCACGGCTGGGCGATGGGGCCGAGCGTCGTCTTGTCCGACTCCGGGTCCCCGAGCACGTACGCGCGCACCAGCGGCTCGACGGCATCCACGAAGCGAGCGTAGAGCGACTGGTGCACGTACACGCGCTCCACCGCGCAGCAGCTCTGCCCCGCGTTGTACATGGCGCCGTCGACGATGTTCTCCACCGTCTTGTCGAAGTCGCAGTCCGGCGCGACGTAGGCCGGGTCATTGCCGCCCAGCTCCAGGCCGATGTGGAGGAAGCGCTCCCTCGCCGCCGCCTGCATCTTGTGCCCGCCCAGTACCGAGCCGGTGAAGAGCACGTGGTCCACCCGCGTGTCCCCGACGAGCTTCTCCGTCGCCGCGTAGTCCAGGAAGATGGCCTGCACCGTGCCCTCGGGCGCGCCCGCTTCCGCGAAGGCGCGGGCGAAGTGCTCGCCACACAGCGGCGTGCGCGGCGAGTGCTTCACCACCACGGCGTTGCCCGCCAGCACCGCCGGCGCCACCGCGTTCACCGCCGTGAGCAGCGGGTAGTTCCACGCGGGCAGGTCCAGCACCACGCCGAGCGGCTCCTTCGCAATCCGCCGCTCGAAGCCGTCCTTCGGCGGGAGGACGATGTCCGCGAGCGACTCGGCTGCAATCGACGCCATGTGGCGCAGCCGTCCCGCCATGCCGCCGACCTCGCCGCGTGCCTGTGAGAGCGGCTTGCCCATCTGCCGGGTGATGTCGCGGGCGATGGCGTCCGCGCGCTTCTCCATCGCCTCGCAGGCGCGCAGCACGAGCGTCACACGCTCCTCCACGCTCATCGCGCGGAGCGCGCGCGAGGCGCTCCGGGCGAACTCCAGCACGGCGTCCAGTTGGGCAGGGGAGGTGGGTTCCACCGAGGCGGCGACGTCGCCAGTGAAGGGGTTGTCGACGATGTGTGTGCTCATGGGGCCCAGGAAAGCCGACAGACGCGGGGCGCGTCACGGCCGGGAGAGGGGGAGCGCGGCGGCGGCGGCCAAAGAGCGCGCTTTACGACAGAGGGCGTCTGGCAATTGTTATCGGCCCACCTCCCGCCGGGCCGGGCAGGAGGTCCCCCGTCGCCGTGCCGCCTGGAGGGCAGCCGTGCAGCCCGGACGCTCGTGGAGGGGGTCCGGGACACCCAGGTGCTCGCCTCCTGGGCCCGTCGCCCATGCGCCGATGACGCCTCGCATCAATCAGTTCCATGGAAGTTTTCCATTTATCTGGACAATGGGAGGTGAAAGTGGGGGCCCAGGCAACTTTGGCGCCCTGGATGCGAGAATCGTGGTGATCCGGAACTCTCAGCCCACAATCACCCCGGTGAAGAAGGATTTCCCGTGACGACCATCCACAATGTCTCCCGAGGCGATCGTCTCAGCTCGATTGCCGCCCGGTACAACACCACCGTGGAGAAGTTGGCCCAGGCCAACAACATCGCGGACCCGAACAAGATTCGAACGGGCCAGAAGCTCGTCATCCCCGACGGCTTCGATCAGCCGACCACCGCCAAGACGCCCACCACCACGGGCGGCGACAAGTTCGCCACCCCGTCGTCGAAGGCTGCTTCGGGCCCGGTGCGCGACGACGATGGCCGCACCTTCCCGACCTCGCGCGACGGCACGCCGATGTACAAGCAGGGCGATGACCAGTGGGGCTCGCGCCGCCTGGGCACCGGCTCGAGCGTGGGCGCCGCGGGCTGCGCCATGACGGCCACCGCGATGGCCGTCAGCAAGATCACCGGGCAGACCATCAACCCCGGCGAGATGGACGCCTACCTCGACAAGAACGGTGGCTACTCCGGCAACGCGCTCAACTGGGGCACGGCGGCGAAGATGGGCGGGCTGAGCGCCGCCAAGTCGCCGTGGAACCTGGACACCATCAACAAGCAGATCGACGCGGGCCGCCCGGTCGTCGTGGGCGTGGACTACCGCGCGGGCAGCAACGGTGGCGCCAACGGCACCGACCACTGGATCACCATCACCGGCCGCGGCAGCGAGAACGGCAAGCCCGTCTACTACGCGAACGACCCGGCCACCGGGAAGGAGATCACCCTCCGCCCCGATGGCAACCGGCTGTCGGGCGGTCCGTCGGGCTACAAGACCACGGGTGAGCTGGTGACGTTCTCCGGCGGCAACCCGAAGCCGGGTGGCCGTCCGCCGAGCGATGGTGGCACCACGGATGGCACCACCACGAAGCCCCCGCCGGACAGCAAGCCGAAGCCTGGCGCCGTGAAGGGCATGGCGCTGCCGGGCGGCGACCTGGAGAAGGGCGCTCGCGGCGCCGAGGTGGAGCAGCTCCAGAAGGCGCTGGTGAAGGGCGGCTACATGACCGAGGCCGAGATGAAGACCGGCCCGGGCATCTTCGGCCCGCGCACCGAGCAGGCCCTGAAGGAGTTCCAGGCCGACAACGGCGTGAAGAACACCGGCTACTACGGCCCGCTGACCCGCGCGGCCTTCGACAAGCTGGGCGCGAAGGTGGGCGGTGGCGGAGCCAAGGTGGACGGCGGTGACAACAAGCCGGGCACCACGGACGGGACGACCAAGCCCAGCACGGTGAAGGGCAACAACGACCTGAGCGGCTTCTCGTCCAACAAGTACGACAACCTCATCAACGAGATGTCGCAGAAGTACAAGGTGCCCGCGCGCCTCATCAAGGCGGTCATCCAGCAGGAGTCCGCGTTCAACCCCAACGCCACCTCGGGCGTGGGCGCCAAGGGCCTGATGCAGCTCATGCCGGCCACCGCGAAGGAGCTGGGCGTCACGGACCGCACGGACCCGCGCCAGAGCATCGAGGGCGGCACCAAGTACCTGGCCCAGCAGCTCAAGACGTTCAAGGGCGACGTCACGCTGGCGCTCGCCGCGTACAACGCCGGCGCGGGCAACGTGAACAAGTACGGCGGCGTGCCTCCGTTCAAGGAGACGCAGAACTACGTGAAGAAGATCACCGGTTGGTACAACGGCACGGGTCCGGCGTAGTCCTGACGCTGCTTCGAAGTTTCGCGGCCCGGTCACCTCGTGGTGGCCGGGCCGTGGTCGTTCTGGGGACTGGGCCTCTCACGAAGCCGTTCACCGAGGAGACACCGAGGCATGATCACCATCAGCGCTTTCAAGTGGGTGCCGCCGTTCGCTCAGGGCGTGGTGCGCGACCTCCGGGTGCGGTGGGCGCTCGAGGAGGCCGGCCTCCCCTATGAAGCGAGGCTCATCGACGCCGAGGTCCAGGCGTCCTCCGAGTACCGTGCGCTCCAGCCCTTCGGGCAGGTGCCGGTGTTCGAGGAGGACGGGCTTGCCCTCTTCGAGTCGGGGGCCATCGTGCTCCACATCGCGTCCCGGAGCGAGGTGCTCCTCCCCTCCGACGAGGCCAGCCGGGCGCGTGCGGTGACGTGGCTGTTCGCGGCACTCAACTCGGTCGAGAACCGGGTCCAGCAACTCGCCGAACTCGACCTGTTCTACCCCGACCAGGAGTGGGCAAAGCTCCGCCGACCGGGTCTGGAGAAGGCCGTCAGGCGTCGGCTGTCGGAGCTCGTCGCGTGGCTCGGGGACCGCGAGTACCTGGAGGACCGCTTCACCGTTGGCGACCTGATGATGACGACGGTGCTCCGCATCCTCCGTCACACCGACCTGCTCGACGCCGAGCCCACGCTGAAGGCCTACAAGGAGCGGTGTGAGGCGCGGCCGGCGTTCCAGCGGGCGCTGGCCGCGCAGATGGAGCCGTTCCAGCGGCGCGGGACCTGAGCCGGGGCGGGGAGGCCGGCGGAAGGAACGTTCATTCCGGGGGGGCCAGGAGCGGGAGGCCGGCGGAAGGAACGTTCGTTCCGGGGGGGGTGAGCCCGGGCGGGGAAGCTGGCGGAATGGAACGTCCATTCCGCGGCGCGCGCTCCGGTCAGGGGGTAGGCCAGAATGCGGGCGCGTAGACCTCCGGCACGGAGGCGATTCGCTCCGGCTTCGCGGGGTTCCACACGTGCGCTGCGGCATAGCCGCCGTAGGCGGTGACGAGCAGCAGCCCGCGCTGGACCTGGAAGCCGAGGTACGCGTCCGACTCGGCCACGTCCTTCAGCGCCACGCGCTTGCCACCCTGGGACCAGAGCAGCGGCTGACCCATGACCATCTGGCGGCCCTCGTCGCGAGCGCGGTAGTAGAGCGTCCCCTCCGAGGCGGGCAGCTCCATCCACCAGCCCTCGCCCGCGCCATCCGTGGCGGTGGCGTCCAGCTCCTTCGCCACCTCCGCCGGGACCTTCCTCCCCTGGGGGCTGCCCGGGAGCGACGCGCTCCAGGAGGCAGTGAGCGTCTTCTCCACGTCGAGCGCGGTGAGCCCGGGAGCACTGGCCGCCTCGAAGCGACTCGGCTTCGCCTCGACGCGCTTCCAGGCGCCGTCCTCCAGCCGGTAGGCCAGCGCGAGCCCCGGGACGCCAGCACCCCGCGCCACGGTGTAGCGCTCGCCCTCGAAGGTGATGACGCCCTTCTTCGGTGCCCGCGCGTTGTAGGCGAGGGTGATGAGGGCCACCGGACGCGACTGGGCGTCGAAGCCGAGCCGCGAGACATAGGGCAGGTCCGGGCCAGCGGGGCCGGTGCCTCCGGGCAGCGACTTCAAGTCCAGCGGTTGGCCCGACTTCGCGCCCAGGTCCACCCGCCAGGCGCGCGCCACCTCGCCCTCGCCCGAGGGCCAGGTGAAGACGAGGCCCTGCTTCCCATCCGGGCTCCACGTCACCATGGACCTGTCGCAGGCCGCGTCGAAGGAGAACACCGTGGCGGGCTCGCCCGGGAGCGGGTGGCGCACCCACTGGCACTTCTCACTGTCGCCAGGAGACTTGAGGTAGCCGAGCACCGCCTGCGTGGCGTCGGCGGCTGGCGCGGGGGTGGGCCTGGGGGCGGGCGTGTCGCGAGCCGCGACAGGGCGGGGCGCGGCGGGAGGGGGAGGCGTGGACTCGGGCGAGCCCTGTCCGGACTGGCAGCCAGCGAGGGCAAGAGCGGCGAGCAGCGCAGGGGCGCGGCGAAGCGGATTCATGCGAGACCTCGGCAGGCCCCGGCGACGTGACGGCCCGGGGCGGAAGGGGGGCACACTATCCATCCCCGGACTCCTGGGCAGCCCCTACGTGACGGAGGGTAGGCTGGCGCGGCAATGTCGAGCCCCGACGAGCCCTCCGCGCCCCCGCGCCGCTACCACGACGAGCCGCTCATCCTCATCGTCCGTCACCTGCGAGACGCGCTCGGTGCTGGCCGCGCGCGCATCGAGGTGCCCGACCCGGACCTGGGACGTGGGCACTACCCGGGTGAGCGCGTGGGGCCCGGGGGCGGCCTCGTCCACCGCCCCCTGCGGAGCTGGTGTGACCTGGCCGAGGGCCTCTCGTGCCGGCTGCTCACCCCGCGCGCGGTGGATGGCACCCACGTGGCGCTCACCTTCGAGCGGCTCGGTGCGGAGGCGGCCTGGCATGCGGGCGGGGGCGCGTCGGAAGAAGCGCCTCCGCCGCAGGAGCGCTATGGCGCCGCCTCCGAGTTCGCCCGGGTGCGCAAGCTGGAGGACGCGGGCTTCCTGCTGCCCTGGCTGGAGGCGCTCGGGCGCATCCACCTGCCCCCGGGGGCGAGGGTGCTGGACCTGGGCGTGAATCGCGGTGACGAATTGGCCGCCTTCGCGTGGCTGGAAGGCGCCCCGGACGTCACCTTCGTCGGCGTGGACCATGGCGCCAGCGCGCTCGCCGAGGCGCGGGCCCGCTTCCCCGACGCGCGGCACAGTTTCGTGCTCGCGGACCTCAATGCCCTGCCTGCCGGGCTGGGGCGCTTCAGCCTCGTGCTGTCGGTGGGCACGCTGCAGAGCCCCGGCGTGGACGACCATGCGCTGCTGCGCCGGCTCGTGCAGGAGCACCTGGAGCCACGGGCCTCGCTGGTGCTCGGCTTCCCCAACTCGCGTTTCCGGGATGGGGAAGTGGTCTACGGCGCGCGCGTGCGCAACCTTCGCGAGCCGGACCTGTCACTGCTGGTGAAGGACCTGTCCTTCTACCGTCGCTACCTGCACCAGCACGGCTTCCGCACCTTCCTCGGGGGCAAGTATGACCTGCTGCTCACAGCCGTGCGGGGCGGTGCCAGTCCTTCCAGGACGGACTCCGAGCCCCTGGATTGAATGTCGGGGGGAAACCCTCGCGCCCTCCTATCGGGAGGGTTGATGCCCACCTCATCACTCCCAGATTTCAGCGCTTCAAGGCGTTGCAATTCTTCGTGGGCCTGAGGGGGCGTGATGGTTCGATGGGGTGGGTGGTTGCTATTGGCGGCGGGTGTCTGTCTTTTGCCCGCCTCGGGCCGGGCGTCGACTGGAGCCGCGCCCTCCGCGAACTGGGACCCCGTGCCGGTCTGTCCGACGCCGCGCTGTGCGCCTGCCCTGCCGGTCAAGGACATCGCCTTCGGCCGGAGGTCGGGCCTTCCCGCCTCGTTCGTCGACCTGGGGGGCACGCTGTCCTTCAGCGCGATGAACCGCCCCTACGGCCGCGAGCTGTGGCGGAGCGACGGGACGGCCGCCGGCACTGCCCTGGTCAAGGACATCAATCCCGGCCCCGAGGATGGGCTGCAGGACTTCGATGACGAGACGGGAGTCGCCAACGAGCGGGTGGCGGTGAGGGAGGGAGTGCTCTTCTTCCAGGCCGACGATGGAGTGCATGGCCGTGAGCTGTGGCGGAGCGACGGGACGGAGGCGGGCACGGTGCTCGTCAAGGACATCCAACCGGGTCCGGACGGCTCGTTCCTCTCGGGGCTGCTGCTCGTGGACGGCGTCCTCTACTTCTCCGCGTTCGACGAGCTGCACGGCCGCGAGCTGTGGCGGAGCGATGGGACGGAGGCCGGCACCTGGCGGGTGGCCGACATCTTCCCGGGGCCCTCGGACTCGCGACCCGACTCGCTGAACGTCATGGGCGGCACGCTCTTCTTCGAGGCCGACGACGGTGTCCACGGCAGTGAGCTGTGGCGGAGCGACGGGACGAAGGCGGGCACGGTGCTCGTCAAGGACATCGCTCCCGGAGAAGAGGGCGGCGGCCCGTTCCACCTGACCGTGCTGGGCGGCACGTTGTTCTTCACCGCCTTCGACACGCTGCACGGCCGCGAGCTGTGGAAGAGCGACGGGACGGAGGCGGGCACGGTGCTCGTCGAGGACCTCAATCCCGGTCCCGAGTGGTCGAGCCCCAACGGCCTCATCGCCGTGGGCGGGCGCGTCTTCCTGTTCGCGCGTACTCCGGAGAACGGCGAGGAGCCGTGGGTCAGCGATGGGACGGAAGCAGGGACCTTCCTCGTCAAGGACATCTACCCCGGGCCCGAGGACTCGTTCCCCGACTTCGACATCCCCCGCTTTCGCGTGGGCCTGGGCGGCGTCCTGATGTTCGACGCGGAGGACGGAGTACGTGGCATCGAGCTGTGGCGGAGCGACGGGACGGAGGCGGGGACGGTGCTCGTCAAGGACATCCTCCCCGGCCCCGGGAACTCGACGCCGGCGTGGCTGGCGGAGGTGGCGGGAGTGCTGGTGTTCTCCGCTGACGACGAGCGGGGCCGTGACGAGCTGTGGCGGAGCGATGGGACGGAGGCCGGTACGTACCGGCTCCGCGCGGCGACCGGCGGGCCTCGCCACAGGGGACCTCGGGCCTTCACTGTCCTGGGCGCGTCCGTCTTCTTCCTGGCCTTCGATGAGAACATGGGAGGCGAGCTGTGGTCCCTGCCGTTGGCCTCGCTGCGTGAGTGCAGGACCTCTACGGCAGCGCCCACGGGCCGCCTGGGCGGTGGCCAGGAGACGCGCCTCCTCGCGGACGCCAAGCCGCAGGCGCGGGGGACCGGCATGCTCGGCTTCTGGGCGTGGTTCCTGGGCCTCCCCGTGCTCGTGGTGGGCACCGCGTGGGCGTGGCGGCGCCGGGGGCGACCGGCATGGCGGCTGCTGACACTGCTGCTGCTCGTCCTCCCCGGCATGCTGGTGGGTTGCACGTCCGCTGACGTCAGCGCCGGGGAGGCTCGGAGCGAGGCCCTGGAGGACGAGCCGGAGACGCTGGAGAACACCGCCTTCATGTCGACCTGCAAGGGGGCCTTCCAGGTCAGGGACATTGCCGCCTGCATCGAGGACTCCATGCCTCGGGAGCTGGTGGACCTGAAGGGGACGCTGTTCTTCGCCGCGGACGACGGGAGCTCCGGCAACGAGCTGTGGCGGAGCAATGGCACCCGGGGTGGCACCCGGCGCGTGGACGACATCGCCCCCGGGGCCGCCAGCGGGTCTCCGCTCGGGCTGACCCCGGTGGGCGACCTGCTCTACTTCTCCGCGGACGACGGGGTCCACGGGCGCGAGCTATGGAAGAGCGATGACACCGCTGCCGGGACGCGGATGGTGGAGGACATCATCCCCGGCCCCGAGGGCTCGGACCCGGGCGAGCTGACGGTGGTGGACGGCAAGCTCTTCTTCCTTACCCGGACGCCGGACTTCCGCACCGAGCTGTGGAAGAGCGATGGCACGCGGGGCGGGACGACCCGGGTGAAGGGGGACGGCTTCCCGTCGCAGCTCGTGGCACTGGGGCGGCTGCTCCTCTTCGCGGCGTATGACCCGGCGACCGGCTTCGAGCTGTGGCGGAGCAACGGGACCCAGGCCGGGACGTACCTGCTCGCGGACCTGGTGCCAGGGCCCGGCAGCGGGAACCCCATCTTCATGACGCGGGTGGGCAGCAAGGTGTACTTCGCCGCCAACGCCGGAGGGGAGAACCGGGAGCTGTTCGTCAGCGACGGGACGCCCGGGGGGACGCGGCTGGTGAAGGACATCGTCCCCGGCTCCCAGGGCTCCTATCCAGAGGGCTTCGTCGGGTTGGGCAACACGGTCTTCTTCACCGCCTATGGACCGGACTTCAATCCCCGGCTCTACAAGAGCGATGGGACGGCGGAGGGGACGGTGCAGGTGGGGAGCGTCGCCCCGCGGTCCTTCTCGCTGGTGGCCGCGGGCAGACAGGTCTTCTTCACCAACCTCCTGGACGGAGATGACATCGAGCTGTGGCGGACCGACGGCACCGACGCGGGGACGCGGAGGGTCAAGGACATCGTCCCCGGCCCCGATGGCTCGGAGCCTCAGGACCTGACGGCGGTGGGAGACTGGTTGTTCTTCACCGCCTTCGATGCGAGCTCGGGCCGCGAGCTGTGGCGGAGCGACGGCACGGAGGCGGGCACGGTGCGCCTCACGGAGCTCGCACCGGGCTTCCTGTCCCCATACGTGAATGGGGTCACTGTCTCGGGCTCGCGGGTGTTCTTCGCCGCGGATGACACCGTGACAGGGGAGGAGCTGTGGGCCCTGCCGCTGGCCTGCCTCCCGCCGTCACGGAGATGAGGGTGACGCTCAGGACCTGATGAGCGGGCGGCGCTCGCCCCCGCTCACGCAGCCTGGGGTGGAGTCACCTTCGCTGGCGCCGCCGGGACGTGGCCGGCGCGCGTCACGTAGTCACCGAAGCCCTCGCCCGGCGTCCGCTCGCGGGCGTAGGCGGCGAACAGCGGCTCCAGCGCGCCGAGGATGCCCTCCTCGTCGATGTTCTCCCGGTAGAGCCGGTTCATTCGCTGGCCCCGCGCGTCGCCGCCCAGGTGGAGGTTGTAGCGGCCCGGGGCCTTGCCCACGAGTCCCACCTCCGCCAGGTACGGCCGCGCGCAGCCGTTCGGGCAGCCGGTGATGCGCAGCAGGAGGTTGGCATCCAGCAGCCCGTGCGCCACCAGCCGCGCCTCCACCTTGCCCACGAACTCCGGCAGGTAGCGCTCCGCCTCCGCCATGGCCAGGCCGCACGTGGGCAGCGCCACGCAGGCCAGCGCGTTCTTGCGCAGGGGACTGGCGCTCCGGAAGCCGTCCAGCGCGTACCGGGCCACCAGCGCGTCGATGGCGTCCTTCGCCTCGGAGCCCACGTTCGCGATGACGAGGTTCTGGTTCGCCGTGAGCCGGAAGTCGCCCTGGTGGAAGCGCGCGATTTCCCGCAGGCCCGTGAGGTGCTGCGCCCCGGGGCGGTCCGCCACGCGGCCGCTGTCCAGGTGCAGCGTCAGGTGCCACTTCCCGTCGTGCCCCTCCGTCCAGCCGAAGCGGTCCCCGTTGTGCTCGAAGGCGAACGGGCGCGCCGGCTGCAACGCGAAGCCGAGCCGCCGCTCCAGCTCCGCCGTGAACCAGGGCACCCCGCGCTCCTCCAGCACGTACTTCAGCCGCGCGTGCTTGCGGCTCGTCCTGTCTCCGAAGTCGCGATGAATCTTCACCACCTCAGCCGCCACGGCGAGCGTGTGCTCCGGAGGAATGAAGCCCACCACGTCCGCCAGCCGGGGATACGTCGCCGCGTCACCGTGCGTGGCGCCCATGCCGCCGCCCACCGAGACGTTGAAGCCCACCAGTTCGCCGCCCTCGAGGATGGCGATGAACCCCAGGTCCTGCGCGAAGACGTCCACGTCGTTCAGCGGCGGCACCGCCACCGCCGTCTTGAACTTCCGGGGCAGGTACGTGGCGCCGTAGATGGGCTCCTCCTCGCCGCCGGCCACCTTCTCCTCGTCCAGCCAGACCTCGAAGTAGGCGCGCGTCTTCGGCAGCAGGTGCTCGGAGATGCGCACCGCCCACTGGTACACCGTCTCGTGGACGCGCGAGTCCACCGGGTTGGGATTGCACAGCACGTTGCGGTTGACGTCTCCGCACGCCGCCAGCGTGTCCATCAACGCCGCGTTGATGCGGGCGATGGTCGGCTTGAGGTCGTCCTTGATGACGCCGTGGAGCTGGAACGCCTGTCGCGTGGTGATGCGCAGCGTGTTGTTGGCGAACTCCGTGGCCAGCGCATCCATGGCCAGCCACTGCGCCGGGGTGCACACGCCGCCGGGCAGGCGCGTGCGGAGCATGAAGCTGTAGGCCGGCTCCAGCTTCTGCTGCCGGCGCTCCTCGCGGATGTCCCGGTCGTCCTGCTGGTAGCTGCCGTGGAACTTGATGAGGCTGGTGTCCGGCGTGGCGATGCTGCCCGTCACCGGGTCCACCAGGCTCTCCGCCAGCGTGCCTCTCAGCAGGCGGCTCTGCGTCTTGATGTGCTCCACCTCGGTCAGAGGCTTGGGCTGGTTGCTCATGTCGTGACTCACGAAGAAAGAGGTTCAGTAGACGTCGCGCAGGTAGCGCCGCTGCTCGCGCAAGCCCTGGAGCCAGGCCTCCGCGTCCTCGCGACTCTTCCCGCCGTGCGTGGAGACCACGTCCACCAACGCCGCGTGGACGTCCGGGGCCATGCGCTGGGCATCGCCGCAGACGTAGAGGGCCGCGCCGCCGTCCAGCCACTCGTAGACTTCGCGCCCGGCCTCGCGCAGGCGGTGCTGCACGTAGACCTTCTCCGCGCGGTCTCTCGAGAAGGCCAGGGACAGCTTGTGCAGCGTCTTCTTCTTCAGCGCCTCCTGCCACTCCACCTGGTAGAGGAACTGCGTGCGGAAGTGCTGCTCTCCGAAGAAGAGCCAGTTGCGGCCGCGCGCGCCCACCTCGGCACGCTCCTGCACGAAGGCCCGGAAGGGCGCCACGCCCGTGCCGGGGCCAATCATCAGCACGTCCTTGTCGCCGTCCTCCGGCAGGCGGAAGCGCTCGTTGGGCTCGATGAAGACGCGGACCTTGTCCGTCCCCGCCACGCGCGTGGACAGGTGCGTCGACGCCGCGCCGAAGTGCCGCGTGCCGAACGCCGTGTAGTCCACCACCGACACCGTCAAATGCGCCTCCGCGCCCACGCGCTTCTGGCTGGACGCAAGCGAGTACAGCCGGGGCGCCAGCTTCCGCAGCGCGGCCACCAGCTCCTCCGCGCCCCATTGCGCCCGGTGCGTGCGCAGCAGGTCGATGACCTGGTGGCTCGCCAGCAGCGCGCGGAAGCCCTCCGCGCCCTCCGGCTTGAGCAGCCTTCGCAGCTCGTCGCTGCCCGCCAGCGCCGCGTGGCGCTCCAGGAAGGGACGGTTGAGCTTCGTCAGCTCCAGCTCCTCGCCCAGCCACTTCGCCAGCGGCAGGGTGCGCCCGTCCCGCGTCACCGCCGCGCCGCCGTCCAGCTTCAGCTCGGACAGGAACGCGTCCACCAACTCGGGCGGGTTGTGCGGCCACACGCCCAGCGCGTCGCCCGGCGCGTACTCCAGGCCGGAGCCCTCCAGCGACACCTCCACGTGCCGCACGTCCTTGAGCGCGCCACGGGCGGTGATGCGTTGGTTGACCAGCACCTCGGCGGGGAAGGGCGCCTCCTTGCTGAACGTCGGCGCGGCGGCCGGCTCGCGCAGCTGGACGACGGTGGCACCGGGCGTGGCCTGGGGCTCCAGCGCCTCGCGCGCCCTGGCGAAGGCCTGGTCCAGCCAGCCATTGGCCACGGGCTCGAAGTCCACGTCGCAGTCGGCGCGCTCCATCAGCCGGGTGGCGCCCAGCTCCACCAGGCGCGCGTCCAGCACGCGGCCCACCTCGCAGTACTTCGGATAGCTGGAGTCACCCAGCCCCAGCACCGCGAAGCGCAGCCCCTCCAGCTTCGGGGCTCGCTTGCCCAGCACGTGCTCGCAGAAGCCGCGCGAGTCGTCCGGCGGGTCTCCGTCCCCCTGTGTGCTGATGACCACGCAGAGGAGGCGCTCCTTCGCCAGCTCCCGCACGGGGTAGTCGCTGGCGCGGAACAGGCGCGTCGGAATCCCCGCGGACTCCACCTGCCGCTTGAGCCGCTCGGCCAGCAGCCTGCTGTTCCCGGTCTGCGTGCCGTAGACGATGGTGAACGGCGACGCCGGAGCGGCTGCGGGCGGCGCGGACACGGGCGCCGCCACGGACACGGGGGCGGACACCCCCGTGCCGGAGCGCGCCGCGAGCCCGGCCGTATAGCCGCTCAGCCAGTGCAGGGACGCCGCGTCCAGTCCCTCCACCAGCTTGAGCAGCTGCGCGCCCTTGTCGTCACCCAGCAGCGCGCTGACGAAGGGCGGAGCGATGGGGCGCGAGGCCCCTCCAGTCGACGACGGGCTCACTTCAGGCTCTCCCCGAGCGCGAGCACGCGCTCCACCTGCTGCTTCACGTCCTCGGACGCCTCCAGCTCCAGCCAGGCCACGCCCGCGTCGCGAGCCTCCGCGCGCAGGGCCCGCCGTGCCTGGGGCGCATCGGTGTGCACCAGGGCCACCAGCCCCGCGCTGGCCAGCGCCAACGCCACCTCCACGTCACCCCCGACGGCGGAGACGTGCCGGCCCAGGTCGAACAGGCCGCGCTCCAGCGCGAAGGCGCGGGACGCGGACTCCGGCGTGGCGGGCAGCAGGACGATGGCGCCGGGCTGCCCCAGCCGCGCGCGCCGCTCGGCCTGCGAGACGAGGGACGACTCCAGCGCCCCCTGCGTGCCCGTCTCGGCCGGCCCCAGCACCATGCCCGCGCCCACCGTGTCGTGCGTGAGGGCGTCGATGATGATGAAGGCGCCGGTGCGCCGGTTGTCGCGGTACGGGTCGGCCAGCAGCGGCCGGCGGCACACCAGCCGCACCTTGCCGATGTCGTTGAGCGCCAGCGACTCGGCCGGCACCTCGCCCAGGTCCTCCAGCTCCTTGCGCCAGAGGATGCGCTCCACCTGCGCTGGCGCGGTGCGGGTGGCCTGCTTCACCAGGTAGCGGCGCGAGCAGTCCAGCGGCTGCTCACCGAACCACACCAGCATCGCGTCGAGCTGGTGCAGCGCCAGCGGCGGCTCGTCCACGTGGGCCAGCAGGTCTCCCCGGCTTGCGTCCACCTCGTCCGCCAGCCGCAGGGTGATGGAGGCCGGGGCCGAGGCCTCCTCCAGCGGCCCGTCGAAGGTGTCGATGCCCGCCACGCGCGTGCGGCGCCCGGAGGGGAGCACCTGCACCTCGTCCCCCACGCGCACGGTGCCGGAGGCCACCTGCCCGGCCAGCCCGCGGTAGTCCTGGTGCGGCCGGAGCACGTACTGGACGGGGAAGCGGAAGGCCGCGTTGTCCAGCCGGCGCTGGTGGGGCCGGGACTCCAGCCACTCCAGCAGCGTGCCGCCCTCGTGCCACGGTGTGCGCGCGCTGGGCCGGGTGATGTTGTCACCCCGGCTGGCGCTGACGGGGAACAGGCGCACGCCCTCGAAGCCGAGCGTGTGCGCGAAGTCCACCAGCTCCTGTCCGATGCGCTCGAAGATGGCCCGGTCGAAGCCCACCAGGTCCATCTTGTTCACCGCCACGGCCAGGTAGGGGATGCCTAGCAGCGAGGCGATGTACGCGTGGCGGCGCGTCTGCGGCAGCACGCCCAGCCGCGCGTCCACCAGGATGACCCCCGCGTCCGCCGTGGAGGCGCCCGTGGCCATGTTGCGCGTGTATTGGATGTGCCCCGGCGTGTCCGCGATGATGATTTTGCGCTTCGGCGTGGACAGGTAGCGGTACGCCACGTCGATGGTGATGCCCTGCTCGCGCTCGGCGCGCAGGCCGTCGGTGAAGAGGGAGAAGTCCAGCTCCTCTTCCTCGGCGCCGGCCGCGGCCCGCAGGCCCTGGGCCAGGACTTCCGGCGGAAGCTCCGTCCGGGCGGCGGCCCGCTTCACGCTGGCGCGGCGCACGGCGGAGATCTGGTCCTCGAAGAGGCCGTCGCACTCGTAGAGGAGCCGGCCGATGAGCGTGGACTTCCCGTCGTCCACGGAGCCCACCACCACCAGGCGCAGCAGCTCGCGGCTGGAGTGCTCGTCGAGGAGCCGCTGCACGTCGGGCTGGGGAGGCGTCTGCAGTGCGGTGTCCATTAGAAGTAGCCCTCGCGCTTCTTGAGCTCCATGGAGCCCTCTTCGTCGTGGTCGATGAGGCGGCCCTGCCGCTCGGACTGGCGGGCGTTGACCATTTCGTGGATGACGGCCTCCACCGTGGTGGCCGAGGAGTCGATGGCGCCGCTCAGCGGGTAGCAGCCCAGCGTGCGGAACCGCACCCGGCGGGGCACGGGCTTCTCACCCGGGCGCAGCCGCATGCGCTCGTCGTCCACCATCAGCAGCGTGCCGTTGCGGTCGATGACCGGCCGCTCGGCGGCGAAGTAGAGCGGCACCACGGGAATCCGCTCGCGCAGCACGTAGTGCCACACGTCCAGCTCCGTCCAGTTGGACAGCGGGAAGACACGCATGCTCTCCCCCGAGTCCACGCGGCCGTTGTAGAGGTTCCACAGCTCCGGCCGCTGCCGGCGCGGGTCCCACTGGCCGTGCTTGTCGCGGAAGGAGAAGACACGCTCCTTCGCGCGGGACTTCTCCTCGTCGCGGCGCGCGCCGCCGAAGGCCGCGTCGAAGCCGTGCTGCGCAAGCGCCTCCAGCAGCGCCTGCGTCTTCATGGCGTGGGTGTACTTCTGGCTGCCGTGGTCGAAGGGGTTGATGCCCTCGGCGAGCGCGCGGCGATTCTGGTGGACGATGAGGTTGAGCCCATGCCGCGCCATGAAGGCGTCGCGAAAGGCATACATGTCCCGGAACTTCCAGGTGGTGTCCACGTGGAGGAGCGGGAAGGGCAGGGGCGCCGGGTGGAAGGCCTTGCGCGCCAGGTGCAGCAGCACCTGTGAGTCCTTGCCGATGCTGTAGAGCATCACCGGATTGGCGAACTCCGCCACCGTCTCGCGGAGGATGTGGATGCTCTCCGCTTCCAGCTCCGTCAGGTGCGACGTCCTCGCGAGCGTGTTCTCACTCATGTCCTGCCTCCGCCACCCCGGGCACCGGGTGCCCGGCCATCGTCGAACCCCGCGCCGCCAGAGACGGCAGCCGCGAGCGCATTGACACCACCTCGCCCACCACCAGCAGCGCCGGAGAGCCCACGGACTCCCGCCGCGCCTCGAGGGCGATGTTCCCCAGCGTGGCCTCCACCACCCGCTGGTGCTCCCACGTGCCTGCCTCCACCACGGCGGCCGGCGTCGAGGCGGCGCGGCCCGCCGTCACCAGGGCCCGCACCGTCTCCTCCAGCCGGTCTCCCGCCATGAAGAGCACCAGCGTCTGGGCCCTCGCCAGGAAGTCCCAGTCCGGCGCGCGGCCCACGCGGTGCGCGGTGGCGAACGTCACCTCACCGGACAAGTCACGGTGCGTGACGGGGATGGCCGCCGAGGCCGGCACGGCGATGCCCGCGGACAGGCCCGGGACCACCTCGTACGGGACGCCCGCCTCCTCCAGCGCGAGCGCTTCTTCCGCGCCACGGCCGAAGACGAACGGGTCTCCGCCCTTGAGCCGCACCACGCTGCGGCCCAGCTTCGCCTGGGCGATGAGGACGGTGTGGATGTCCTCCTGGCGCACGGACTCGCCGCCGCCCTCCTTGCCCACGTAGATGAGGCGCGCGTGGGGCCTCGCATGCTCCAGCACCGCGGGGTGGATGAGCCGGTCGTGCACCACCGTGTTGGCCTCCCGCAGCAACCGCGCGGCACGCAGCGTGAGCAGCTCCGGATCCCCCGGGCCTGCTCCCACCAGGTACACGCGCCCCTTCACCTGCTCTCTCATGTCGTCTCTCCCGAGGACTTCAAGGTCTTGAGCTCCGCGCGAAGCCGGGCCCACGCGGCCTTCCGCTCGCCCCGCTCCAGCAGCGCGCCGATGTCTCCCTCCACCAGCCCCTTCAGGAGGCGCTGGCGCTCCACGCCCGCTGGCAGGTGCCGGCGCAGCCACCCGCTCAGCCGCGCCAGCCACACGTGGTGCGGTGCCACCCGCGCCGTCAGCTCGCGCCGCAGCAGCCGCGCCACGGCGGGCGCATGTCCCGCGGTGGAGATGGCGACGGTGATGGGCCCGCGACGGCCCACCGAGGGCAGCGTGAAGTCGCACAGGTCCGGCACGTCCGCCGTGTTCACCCAGATGCCCTGGGCGCGGGCTTCTTCCGCCACGCGAGGGCCCACGCGCGCGTCGTCCGCCGCCGCCAGCACCAGGTGGTGGCCGCGCACGTCGCCCGGCGCATACGGCCGGGCCAGCCACTCCAGGCGGCCTTCGCCGGCCAGCCGGCGCAGCGTGGGGGTGGCCTCGGGGGACACGACGCGGAGCAGGCCGCCGGCCTCCAGCACCGCGAGGGCTCGGCCCTCGGCGATGGTGCCGCCTCCCACCAGGAGGACGCGGCGGCCCTCCAGGCGGAGGCAGACGGGATAGTCGATGGGGGGACTCATGGCGTGCTCAGCGGACCGGATGCAGGCCGCACTCGCTGTGCTCGCGCGACTCCCACCACCAGCGGCCGGCGCGCTCGTCCTCATACGGCTTCACCGCGCGGGTGCAGGGCGCGCAGCCGATGGACGGGTAGCCCTTGTCGTGGAGCGCGTTGTAGGGGACGGAGTGGGCCTTGATGTAGGCCCACACCTCGCGCTGAGTCCACGCGGCCAGCGGGTTGAGCTTCAGCAGCCCGTGGCTGGCGTCCAATTCGGCCACCTCGACGGCGGTGCGGGTGACGGACTGCTCACGGCGCAGCCCCGTCACCCAGGCCTCGCGGCCGGCGAGTGCGCGGCGCAGCGGCTCCACCTTGCGGATGGCGCAGCACTCCTTGCGCGCCTCCAGGCTCTTGCGGAAGGAGAAGTAGCCCTGCGAGGACTCCAGCGCTTCGACGCGCTCGCGCTCGGGGAAGAAGGACTCCACCGCGACGCCGTAGCGGTTGCGGACCACCTCGATGAGGTCGTACGTCTCCGGAGGCAGCCGGCCGGTGTCGAGCGTGAAGACGCGGAGGCCCGGCGCATGCTTGCGAGCCAGGTCGATGAGGACCATGTCCTCCACCCCGAAGCTGGACGCGATGGCGGCGCGCGCTCCGAAGCGGCCCTCAATCCAGGCGAGGATTTCCTCCACGGGCGCGTCCTTCAGCGCGCGGGCCTCGTCGAGCAGCGCTTCGGCCGGGGTGGGGAGGGCGAGAGAGGTGGAAGACAGCGGGGGCGACATGAAGGACTCCGAGAAGGGAAAACGAAACGGCCCGCGCCTCTTTCGAGGGGCGGGCCGCGAGCAGGAAAGGGGAGAAGGGTTTGCTACCCGCTCCTCGTTGCTCGGCACCCGCCTGGGGGCGGACACACAGGACACGCACAGGCCAGACAGCACGCGCCGCACACGCCCCGCGCCGTCCGCTCCTGGAGCGCTCCGCACCCGGCGGTCAGCGCCAGGGACTTCAGGGCGGAGGAGGGGGAGGCGAAGCGCATGGGACGTGGACGGCGGGCCGTGAGAGCAGGAGGTGGAAAGTGAAAGGCCCGGCTCCTTCGAGAGGAGGCCGGGCCGGGGGGACAACGCGGGGACTCAGGAGTCCGGTGCGCGCGTCAACAGCCCAGGCCCGACAGGGCACAACAGGCACACGACCGACAGCAGCGGCAGCAGATCAGCGCGGCGGTCGGGGTGGAGGTGTGCATCTTCCAGGGCGTCCAACGTAACGGAGGAGCGTCCAAAGTAACGGCGGACGGGGGCTGGCGTCAACCTGACCTGAAATCCCGGGGTGTGTCCGCCTCGCACCGTGGGGCCTGCCCGCCGGAGGACGTCGGGTGCCGCCTGCCTGGTGCAGTGGGGCGGCTCGGGTGAGGCATCGGGGCGTGCTCCCCGGCACCTCGCTTTCAGCTGCGCGGCTGACCGCCCGGTTCATGGCTCACCGACGAAACCCGACGGCGGCGACGCGCAAGGAACCGACTCGCGAGGGCGAGCGGCTCCGTCACCCGGTCAGCTATATGCACTCCGCGTAGCACGGGTTGTAGCAAGCGGTGTTGGTCGCGGAGCCGCACTGCTGACGACAGAATCTGCTGCAGATGCAGGCGTCGGTGTCACAGGCCTGGGCGCTCACGTTTGAATCGGCCGCCGGCTGCTCGCTCACGGGCTCCTGCGACTCCTGAGGCATCGGTCCGCCGCAGCCAACCATCAGCCCGAGGACCGCCACGGCGGCCAGCCACGTTCCTGCTCTCTTCATGTTCTCGTCCCTTGTGAGTCGCGCGGAAGTGCGCGGCCTCGATTCTAGACAGCACCGGGCCATCCACGGATAGACATACATTTGATAAAAACAAATCCGTCCAGTGGGGGGCTCTTTTTGAAGCGCCGACGGCATGCCCCCTGGGATGAGCCAGGGGCTCACCACTTCTTTCGCGAAGGCACCCGGCAACCCTTGCCGGAGGTGGCAACGGTTGCCGGCCCGGAGCCCCGGAGTGTGGCAAGGGTTGCCTTGCTCTTGAAGTCCTCCAGGTGGGGAACGCCTTCGCGGGGGGCTGGCATCCGCGTTGCTCTGGGGACGTCCCGCTCCCCAACGCCGGCCCGCGGGGACACCACGTCCCGGCGGGCCTTCGGCAAGAAGCAACACACCAGGACATTCAGCGAGAGGACCGGAACATGAGCATGGGTCGATTCACGAAGCAGGTCGGTGCGCGGTCGGTGCGCAAGGCGTTGATGGCGATGCCCCTTGCCGTCTTCGCGGTGGGCTGTGGCGGCGAGCTGCCCGAGCAGGGCCAGACCGAGGGCGACGTGCCCGTGGCGCCCAGCGAGGCCGTGGAGCAGACCGAGCAGGGCGTCGTGCTGGGGGGATCGTACTGGTGGGGCATCAGCAGTGGGGTCAGCCAGCTCAACATGGGGACCTCCGTGGGTCGCACCTGTTTCCTCACGGGCGTTCAGGGCAACCTGAAGCCCGGGTCCTCGGCGAACACGAACAGCGTCTACGCGTACATCTACGCCGGGAACTGGTACCTCGCCATCAGCCAGAACAACAACATGGCGCTGGGCGCGGGCGTGCAGTGCATCAACACGGACACCAACCGGACCTTGGATGGCGTCTGGTTCAAGGGAGACCCAGCGAGGCTGCTGGGGGCGGTCACCGCGCAGCGGCGCTGCTTCCTCACGCGGGTGGAAGGCTCAGGCGGGTTCACGACGAACGCTGACTACGCCCGCGTCTGGAATGACGGCCTGAACTGGTACCTGGGCGGCAGCCTGACGGGAGAGGGTGGCGCCCGGGCCCGGTGTGTGGACGTGCCCACGGACCAGGGTTCCTGGGGCTACGGCGCCGGCGACCCGGGTGGCTTCACGGCGAACATGACCTACAACCCGGGTGGTGTGGCCTGCATGCTCACCGGCCTCGGTGGCCACTTCACGGCCAACAGCTTCACCGATGGCGTGTCCATCGACTACAACGCTGGCACCCGGTACTGGGAGATGACGGTCGTCAACGGCAAGCGCGGCTGGAGCTCCTGCGTCAAGTAGTGGCCCGGAAGTCGAGCCCAGAATTGCTGGGAGTTGCAGGTAGAATCCTCCCAGCAGTTCGTTGTCCGCCCCGGCGCTCTCATGCCGGGGCGTGTGGGAAGAACCGCTTCAGGACGAGAACACCTGCGTCCCGCCCGATACGAACGGTGAGTTCACCAGCTCTGACATCACCGCGCTGAACTTCATCTACTGAGCGCTGGCGCTACCAGAAGACCAGGGTCGACGAGACGCGGTCGTTCCACCAGGACCAGAACACGGTGCCCGTGTACCAGCCGTAGTTCCCCAGGTAGCTGACATTCACTCCCTTCCCAATCCACAGCACGTGACCCCGGAAGCCGGCGTGCTCGAACAGCGCCGTCCAGCTCCCACACGGCGTGCTCTTGAGGGAGGAGATGCGGTCATTCATCCGTGAGCCCACGTAGGAGAAGCCCAGGCCCGGGGCCAGCCCCAGGTAGGACCCGACATACGAGGGATGCTCGTAGTACATCGTCCCCGTCCAGCACGGCGTCGCGCCTCGCGCCGCGGTGGGCTTCTCGGACGGGAACTGGCCCGTCGAGTCGAAGTAGGTCGTCAGGTCGCCCGTGGTGCGGAAGCCCTGCACCACCCCCATCGCCTCCGAGCGTGTGTCGAGCACGTAGTGCGACAGGTGGATGTCCTGCGCCTCGATCTGCTGGGCCGTGTACTTCACCCCGTCCACCAGGATGGGCAGGTCGGGCAGGAAGCTGGGGTCGGAGTCCGGCTCCAGGTCTTCGCGCGGCGCGTCCCGCAGCGCCAGGCTCAGCTGCGCGGGGACGGGCACCTCGTCCTTGGGCGGCTCCTCGGCCATGCCGTACGCGAAGTCCTGCGCGAAGGTGGTTCCACCGGTCAGCGCCGCGGCCAAGGCCAGCGAACCCACGACTGTCTCAAGCTTCATGTCTGCTCCTGGATGAGGGGGATGCGCTCGTGACCCGACTGCCGCCCGAGCGCCCCGGTTTATATCCAGCGAAACTCGATAAGAGGGCATGTCTCAGTGCGGTGAGCCTTGCCGCTCTCGCAGTTTAATCTGGCTTGCTGTGATTTGCGGGAAAAATGCCCTAAAGAGTCTCTTGTCCGCCCCGACGCTCCCGTGCCGGAAGCGTGGGAAGCACCGATGCAGGACACGAGAGGAAACGAGCATGTTCAAGCGAGCGGCAGTCCTCGTGGTGAGCTGTGGCACGTTCCTGGCCGGCTGCGATGCAGCCCCGCGAATCGAGAATGAGGAGATCATCTCCAACCTCATCGAGGCCGGGTTTCCGGCCGACGACATCATGGTCGTCGACGATGCGGTGTACGTGGGGCGCGACACCCAGGTGAGCCTCGAGGCGTCCCGCGAGCTGCTTCAGCCCAGCGAGGGGAGCCAGGAGCACTACAGGACGACGAATCTCGTCAACACCGCCATCGTCAAGAAGATCTGCATCAATCCGACCACCGCGTTCACCAGCTACCCCCGGTTCAGCCAGGGGCTCGATATGGCCATCGCCAATTACAATGCCCTGGGTCTCTGCTTCACGATGGCGAGGGGACCGACCACCGGCTGCGACGCGAACATCTCCGCGCGGACCATGACAGGCACCGGCGGCTCCGCGGGATTCCCCTCGAATGGCTATCCCTTCGGGTCCATCACCATCGGCACCGGGCTGGGTAGCTACAGCGTCGACGTGGTCGAGCACGTCATCACCCACGAGCTTGGCCACACCATCGGGCTGCGCCATACGGACTACTACAACCGCGCCATCAGCTGCGGCAGCGGCGGCACCGAAGGCACTGCTGGCGTGGGGTCCATCCACATCCCCGGAACGCCGACGACCGCCACGGTGGGCGGGTCCATCATGAACTCCTGCTTCAGGTCGACCGAGACCGGCGAGTTCACCAGCCAGGATATCGCCGCGTTGCAGGCCCTCTACGGCGGTGGCTGCTGAGCACGAGGGTTCAGGGAGACCGGCTGTAACGGAGCGGCGGACGGGGCGAGAGGCCGACGTCAACCCGTTTTGAAACCACGGGGTGTGTCCGACGCGCACCCTGTGGGTCAGCTGCTGGCGGACGGCGGTGCCGCCGGGCGGGCGCGCCGGGGGAAAGGGCGCGTCCGGGAGCGCGGGGGAAGCGCTTCGCCAGGGCCCGGGGCGAGCCCTCCCGCGTATCGCCGTCGATGTATCAGGGAGTATGCTCCCTACATGGCCATTACCGTTGGCGTGAACAAGATGTCCGTCGTCACCAAGGACTCCAATGGTGTCACCGTCGCCTTCCCGGACGTGTGCAAGACGCCAAGCCCGGCGGGGCCGGTTCCCATCCCGTATCCGAACATCGCCAAGTCCTCGGACACCGACAAGGGCACCAAGAAGGTCTCCGTGGAGGGCAACCCGGTGTGCGTGAAGGACTCGAACTTCAGCACGAGCACCGGTGACGAGGCGGGCTCGGCGGGCGGGGTGGCCTCTGGAAAGACCAAGGGCAAGGCCGAGTTCGTCAACTACTCCTTCGACGTGCAGTTCGAGGGCAAGAACGTGGCTCGCGCCTTCGACCTCATGCTGCACAACGACAAGAACACGCCTCCCGCGCCGCTGATGCAGGGGCCAATCGTCGCGCTCGGAAAGCCGGCCGACAAGGTCCCCTGCGATACCTGCGGGAAAGAGCTCTAGGCGATGGACGCGTCCAATCGCAGCGGCAAGCCCCGCGCCGGGCAGTCCTTCTCCGAAGAGTCCATCCTCGCGCCGCGAGTGGGCTGGGTGGCCGGGGAGGGCGCGAGCGGGGCCCTGCTGGTGGACTTCGAGGGCAACCGTCGCGGTCCGCTCCCGGTGCGCACCACGGTGGCGCTGGCGCCGGAGGCCATCCGGCGGGCCTCGGTGGAGCGGCAGGGCGCGCTCCTCCTCTTCGAGAACGGGGACCCCGCGCTGCCCGTCCTCGTGGGGCTCCTCCAGACCACCAGCCCCGCGCCGCTCACGGAGGCCATCCTCGATTCGCTGGACCCAGGTCCACGGGAAGCGCGGGTGGATGGCAAGCAGGTGAACATCGAGGCGCGCGAAGAAGTCACGCTGAAGTGCGGGAAGGCGAGCCTCACCCTGCGTCGCAACGGCGACGTCATCCTGCGCGGCGTCAACATCCGGACCGAGGCGGAGCAGGTGCAGCGCATCAAGGGCGGGAAGGTCCAGATCAACTGAGCAGGAGCCTTGGATGCCGCTGGCGCATGCAATGCCCCGCGGCACCTGATACGGCCCGGGGCGTCGCAGCCCTCTTGGAGGCAGTCATGGGGAAGGTCAACAACAGCGCGGCCAAGAGCAAGGCGCAGACGAGCAAGCTGAAGACGGGCAAGGCGAAGGCAGTCGCCCTCAAGAAGACGATCGTCAAGAAGTCGGCCGGTGGGGCGGCGGGCAAGCAGGTCAAGGCCCCGAAGAAGCCGAAGCCCCCGCCGTCAGCCCACTCCTGGGAGGGCTCCTACCTCGCCGATGACCACGAGTATGGTTGCGTCAACCGGCACATCAGCGCCTACACCCCGGCCAACCCCTGCAGCCACCGCCACCAAGCGCGGCTGAAGGCGCTGGAGACCCCGGCGAAGTACACGTGGCCGATAGATGCCGACAAGCAACCCGACAACGACGGGGAATGGGACCTCACCGTCGACGGCAACTTCGAGACCAACGCGAGGATTCCCTTCTACCACGAGGCGCACCACGTCGTGGCCAACGCGGAGCTCAAGGCCGCGGTGGTCGATGCGGGCGAGGGCATCGAACCCAAGGGCCGGGTACCGCTGATTGTCCGCTCGGGGCTGATGCGGGAGGGCTACAACCTCAACAACCAGATCAACATGATCATCCTGCCGATGGTGAAGTACGCCGCAACGGCGCTCGGCCTGCCGCTGCACCGCAGGACCCCCATCCACTTCCACCACGCCGTCTACAGCGCGTACATCAAGAAGGAACTGGTGAAGCTCTTCGCCTGGGTCAAGGATGCTGCCGCCGACCACAAGGTTCCGGAGTACGAGAATACGCGGGAGGCAGTGGAGCTGCTCTCGAAGCGGCTCCACCCGCAGCTGATCGCGGCCGGCGAGGCGATGAAGGCCGGCACCATGGCGGGCGAGGCTCTGGAGGACATCCCTCACGACTTCCTCAGCAAGGGGCGGCCCCAGAATGTATTGAATGGCGCACCTCCCTGAGCCATGGCACCTCACCCCAAGGGACTAACTGAATGATGCGATTCCGCCTTCTCGAGACAATGGGAGACGCCAACGACCGGGACCTCTGCTTCCTCACCCGGTTCGTCGAGGGTATCGAGGGCAAGTCCCATTTCACCAACCTCGGCAAGCCGCTGAGCCCCTTCTATCCGAAGGATGCCCGCATCCAGATGAGCCCGGAGCACCCGGGCATCAAGCTGTCGGCGCTGATCGGCAATGAGCGGAGCATGCTGATTGCTTCCTCCGGGCTCAAGGACGCCATCCAGAAGCACTGCACGAACGAGATCGAGTACCTCCCGTTCACGCTCTACGACCACCGCAAGCGCGCCTACAGCGAGGACTACTTCATCATCAACCCGATTGGCACCTTCGACTGCCTGGACCTCAAGGCGAGCGATATCTCCTGGAGCACGAAGAACCCCAAGAAGATCCTCCGCGTCGACGAGCACGTCCTGGACCGCGCGAAGATGCAGGACGCGCCCCAGCTCTTCCGGGTGGACGGGGATCCATCCGAATATGTACTTGGCCGGGAGCTGGCGCGGGAGATCTACGACCGCAAGCTCACGAACATCCTCTGGACGGAGCTGCGCTTCAGCGACGAGCCGAAGAAGTGAGTGTGGCCTCCCCTCCGTCCGCCCCCCGCGCCATGACGCGCCGTCCGCCCCTGCTGTGGGACGTGCTCGCGGAGCACCTGGAGGAAGCCAGCTTCCTCTGGACGCAGCGGGAGCGGGCGATGGGCTCCCCGGACTACACCCTGCCCGAAGTCGAGGCGGGGGATGAGGCCCGGTTGCGCGCCCACCTGGACGGGCTCCGGGTGGGAGGTGCGCCCGTCGCGCTCCGGCTGCTGCGGCCGGCGCTGGAGAGCGAGGAGCCCGGGCTCGTAGCCTCCGCCGCCTCCGTGCTGCTCGCGTCTGGCGAGCACGCGCTCGTGCTGGAGCGGTGGGTGGAGGACGCGGAGCGGCGGCCCTGGCTGCGGCATGCGCTGGCGCTGTGCGAGCGCGAGGAGCTGGACGCCCCGCTGCTCGACCTGCTGCCGCGGCTGGAGCCGGCGCTCCAGGCCGAGCTGCTCGACGTCCTCGCCTTCCGGAAGGTCGACGCGGGGCCCCGCCTGGAGCGCGTGTCCCTCGCCGACACGGAGCCGGCGCTCCTCGCGGCCGCCTTCCGCGCCGCGCGGATGACGAAGCAGCCGGTGCTGGTGCCATGGCTTCGCAAGGGGCTGGAGGACTCCCGGCCCCTGGTGCGCGACGCCGCCCTCGGGACGGGGCTGGTCCGGGGCCTCCGCGCGGCCTGGCAGGCCTGCCTGCGGCTCGCGACGCAAGGGGAGGAGCCCCGCCTGGCGATGCTCGCGCTGGCGGCCGGAGGGGCTCCCGCCGACGTGGAGACGCTGGTGCAGGCTCTGGGCACGCCCGAGCTGCGCGCGGAGGCGCTGTGGGCGCTCGGCTTCAGTGGACGGCTGGCGGCGGCGGACGCGGCCCTGGCCGTGCTGAAGGAGCAGGAGCCGGAGGAGGGGTGGCTGGCCCTGCACACCTTCGCCGTCATCACCGGCTTCTCCCCGGAGGGCGTGTTCATGAGCAAGGCGGCCGAGGGAGACGGCGAAGTGGCGCCGCCTTCCGGTGCCGTGTCCGCCAGCCTGCCGGCCCCCGAGCATCGCCCCGGACGGGTGCGGGTGGTCGAGGTGTCACGGTGGTGGGCGAAGGCGCGTGGCCGCTTCGACCCGGAGGGCCGCTACCGGTACGGCGTACCGTGGACGCCCGAGGCGCTGCTGCAGGCCCTCCATCAGGCGCCGATGAGTCACCGTCCGGCGCTGGCCTTCGAGCTGGCCGTCAGGAGTCGGGGCGCCTGCCAGGTGGAGACCCGGGGCTGGTGCGGACACCAGCGCGCGCAGCTCCGGGCCGCCGGGGCGTTGTCTTTGGAGCGGCTCACGCGCGGCTTCGATGGGTGGATGAACTCATGAGCGCTCCACGCGAGCCCCCCCCGCCGGACGTCCTGGGGGTCATCACCGCCGTGGGGGCCGTCACCTCGGTGGGGCGCAGCGTCGCCGCCGCGTGCGCCGCCATCCGCGCGGGCATCACCCGCCCGCGAAGGGTGAGCCATTTCCAGGTGCTGGAGCCGGAGACCCAGGACACCCTTCCGCTCACCGCACACCCCGTCCACGGCTACACGGACGGCTTCGCGGGGATGGGCAGATGGCTGCGTCTGGCGCGAGGCTGCCTCCGCGAGGTGCTGGAGACGCCGGGACTTCCTCGCCCCTCCGACGGGAGGTTCTGGGGGAGCACGGCCCTGCTGGCGGTCACCCCCTCCCGGAATGACGGGGGGTTCGAGGTGGAGGGGGAGGATGGCCTGGACGGCATCCGCGAGTCCTGCCTCCGCCCGCTCCGCGACGCCCTGGGGCTGGCCCTGCCTGACGCGAACGTGTGGGTGATGGACCAGGGCCACGCGGGTACAGCCGCGGCGGTACAGCGGGCCTCGGGCGAGCTGTGGCGGGCCGGGTTCGAGCGCGTCCTCATCCTCGCGGTCGACTCCCTGCTCGACCCCGAGGCGCTGCAGATGCTCGGCGAGGAGGGCCGCCTGAAGGTGGGGGACAACCCGGTGGGGTTGATGCCCGGTGAGGCTGCCGCGTGCTTCCTGCTGGAGCAGGAGGGCAGCGCGCGCCGACGCGGTGCCGCGCCCCTGGCCCTGGTGACGGGCGTGGCCACCGCCCAGGAGCGCAATCACCTGTACTCGGGCGAGTCCACCCAGGGGGAGGGGCTGGCGACCTGCCTCCGCGAGGTGCTCGCGCGCGGTTCGCGCCCGGCTCGCTTCGAGGGGGACGTCTACTCCGACTTGAACGGTGAGCAGTGGCGCTCGCGGGAGTGGGGGACCGCGCTCATCCGTCTGGGGGAGCACCTGGACGCGCCGAACGTTCATCTTCCCTGCGTCTCGGTGGGAGACGTCGGCGCCGCGAGCGGAGCGCTGGGAGTCTGTCTGTCGGTCCACGCCTTCGCCCGGGGGCAGTCCCGGACCGGGCAGGCCCTGGTTGTCTCCAGCTCCCCCTGGGGCACCGTGGGCTGTCTCCGCCTCCACTCCGCCGGGGCTTGAGGCTCCGCCCCATTCCCGCCTCCAGGTGCGCCCATGGCCTCCAAGTTCCTGCCCGCCGTCATCGAAAATGCCCTGGACGAGAACCAGCGCCTGCGGCGGCGGCTCGTCCGCGGGGAGGTGCGCTCGCATCACGTCCTGACGTTCTGTGACAACTTCCGCATCGCGGGCATCGGCTCGCTCTTCCTGACGGGCACCTCGGAGCCCTTCCTCCGCCACCTCCACCAGAGCGGCCGGGCCTTCGCCCACTACCTGCGCAACGCGGGGAACACCGAGGTGCGACTGAGTCGCTCGCGGCCCTTCTTCGACGCGGTCGGCGCGGGGGACTTCGACGGCGCGGCGCTGATTGCGCGGCACGCGAGGCGGAGCTGGGCCCATGGCGAGGAGTACGAAGAGGACTTCCTCTTCATCGAGTTCCTCATCCAGCACGGCGTGCTGGAGGCCCCGGTGGCCGACTGCGAGGACCTGCTCGCCCGCTACGAGCGGGCGCTCAAGGGCGCTGAGGACCTGAGGCTCGACGTCTGCCGGGCACTGCTTCAAGCGGACCCGGAGGCGTTCAATCAGGCGCTCGCAGTGTTCCTCTCGGACCGGAAGGAGCAGCTGGAGAAGCAGGCGGAGACCACTCCCTTCCCGGAGGAGTTTCTCGCCACCGAGTGGCACTTCTCCCTGGAAGGACTGGCGCTGGTGCGGCTGGCCGAGCGCAAGGGGCTGGAGACCGAGGAGGACTATCTCCACATCCCCTCCATCGCACGGGAGCCGGCCCGGATTCGGCTGAGCGAGGACTCGTGGATGGAGGCCGACTGACGCGCGTGTACGGGACCATCAACATTGGCGCCGGGCTGGGCAGCTACAGCGTTGACGTGGTCGAGCACGGCATCACCCACGAGCTTGGCCACACCATCGGTCTCCGCCACACGGACTTCTACAACCGGAGCATCAGCTGTGGCAGCGGCGGCAGCGAAGGGACTGCTGGCGTGGGTGCCATCCACATCCCCGGAACGCCGACGACTGTCATGGTGGGCGGGTCGATCATGAACTCCTGCTTCAGGTCGACCGAAACCGGCGAGTTCACCAGCTATGATATCGCTGCGTTGAATGCGCTCTACGGTGGTGGTTGCTGAGCACGAGGGTTGAGGGAGACCGACTCTGGAGTTGCCCCGTTCCCTGGATGACGAGACGGCATCGTGAACCTGATGGTCCCGCCGGATGTGTATGCCATGCCCATGGGTGGGTGATATGAACCCACACACACAAAGGAATCTCATGAACCCAGGCGCAACAGGCTGGCGTGTGTGTGTGGTGATGACTGTCTCGCTCATGCTGGCGGGATGTGGTGCCGGAGAGGTGGGAGGAAACGTCGAAGAGCTGGGGACTGAGTCAAGGGCGTCCAGCTCGCCTGATGGAAGGCTTCTCTCCGCGGGCGAGTTCCATTCGCTGGCCCGGCGCCCCGATGGCACTGTCTGGGCCTGGGGCTGGAACGCGGATGGCCAGTTGGGAGATGGCGCCACCGCCGACCGTGTCCAGCCCGTGCAGGTGTCGCTGCTCAGTGGGGTCGTCATGCTGGCCGGCGGCGCAACCCACTCGCTGGCCTTGCTCGCTGATGGCACCGTCTGGGCTTGGGGCAACAACGAGATGGGGCAACTGGGCGATGGCACCTTCACGGACCGTCACTCGCCAGTGCCTGTTGTTGGCCTCACTGGCGTCAGCGCGGTGTCCGCTGGGGGGAGTCACTCGCTGGCCCTGCGCTCCGACGGGACGATCTGGGCCTGGGGCGAGAACAACGCAGGACAGCGCGGCGACTGCGACCTCGCCAATCGTTCCACGCCCATGCCGATCTCCGGCCTCAGCGGTTTCGTCGAGGTGTCCGCGGGTGGCTTTCACTCGCTCGCGCGGCACTCCAATGGAAAGGTCTGGAGCTGGGGCTACAACAGCCATGGTCAACTGGGCCATGGCGCACTCGAAGTGGATCGCAAACCCAACGAGATCTCCGACTTCCCCGGGAGCGTCGGGGTGTTCGCGGGCTATCAGTACTCGCTCGCGCGGATGGCCGATGGGACCGTCCGGGCCTGGGGGCAGAACAGCCAGGGGCAGCTCGGCCTCGGGGAGGCGCCTCCTACGGACCGCCATTCGCCCACGACGGTGCCCGGACTCAACAACGTGGTAGCGCTCGCGGGTGGCAACGCCCACGTGCTGGCGCTGCGCTCGGACGGCTCTGTCTGGGCCTGGGGCTGGAATGTCTGGGGCCAGCTGGGTGATGGCACCGGTATCGATCGCCTCTCGCCAGTCCAGGTACTGGGCCTCGACGATGTCATCGCGGTGTCAGCGGGTAGCCGTCACTCGCTCGCGCAGAGTGCGGGAGGGACTCTCCACGCATGGGGTCGCAACTCATACGGCCAACTGGGTGACGGCACCCACTTCCGCCGCTTCCAGCCGGTGACGGTCCTCGACGCCAGTCCCTAGTCCTGGCCGAGCAGCCGGGCCTCATCCACTTCGTCCCGGATGAGGCCCACACCCTGCTGCGCGAAGCGTCACGCCAGAGGGCGCGGAGTTTCTTCGCTCGGAGGTTGCGCCAGCGAGGGCCTGGCGGCAGCGCGCGGCGCGGAACCCACGTGTGTCTCTCACCTGGCGGGACTTCAGGTGACTCCGTCTGGTTCTGGTGCCCCGGGTGCGGTGCGAACTTCCGCAGCTCCTGGAACATCAAATCGGGCACCGACGAGCCCGGGTACGCCATCGCCGGCAGCATCGCGGGCATGGGGCTGGGGGGCATGCTCGTGAACTTCTCGAGCTACCAGGACTTCTTCCTGCTCCGGACGCGCTGAGCCCGAGGCGCTGGCGGAAGGGATGGAGTGGCTCCGAGAGGATGGCTCGGTGGACTTCGTCTGGTGCCTCGACATGTTCAACCATGTCGAGGACATCGACGGCGCGCTGAAGGAGTGCGCCCGGCCCTGAAGTCGACAGGGTGGAGTAGGCTGGGTTCATGAAGAAGCGACTATTCATCGGACTCGGAGTGCTGCTCCTGGTGCTGGCCGGGCTCATCCTGAAGACACTCTCGGATGCGGGTCAGTTCAAGCAGCTCTCGCCCCACTTCGCCGGGCGCTGTGCTCCGGTGTCCGGCATGCCGGGCGCCGAGGACATCACCTTCCATCCGACGCTCGGCTACGCGTACGTCTCGTCGGATGACCGGCGCGCCACGCAGGCTGGACGCCCCGTGCAGGGGGGCATCTATCGCTATGACCCCGCGAGCTCCGAGCCCCCCATGCTGCTGACCGCAGCCTTCCCTCACTCGTTCCACCCGCACGGCCTTGGCCTCTTCGTCGCCCCGGACGGCACGCAGACCTTGTACGTGGTCAACCACCCAGCGCCAGGCCAGCAGCAAATCGAGCGGTTCGAGGTCGGCGCGGATGGGATGCTCGTCCACCGCCAGACGCTGAGAGATGCGGCCCTGGTCTCCCCCAATGACGTGGTGGCGGTGGACTCCGAGCGCTTCTACGTGACGAACGACCACCGCTTCCCTCCGGGCGCGTTGCAGGTCGTGGAGGACTACCTGCAGCTCGCGCTGGGCAACGTGCTCTACTTCGACGGCCGGAGCTTCCGGGAAGTCGTCCGCGACACGGCGTATGCCAATGGCATCAACCGCTCCGCGGATGGGCGGGCGGTGTACCTGGCTCAGTCGGTCGGACGCTCGCTGACCGTCTATACGCGGGATGCGGACTCGGGGGCGCTGACGGAGCAGCGGACGATTCCGCTGGGGAGCGGGCCGGACAACATCGAGGTGGATGCGCAGGGGCACCTGTGGCTCGGCAGCCACCCGAAGCTGCTGGACTTCGCGGCTCACGCGAATGACGTGTCCGGAGCGACTCGCGCTCCCGCGCAGGTGTTGCGGCTGAAGGCTCCGGGAGACTCGCTGGATACGGAGGAGGTGTTCCTCGACGACGGCCGGCAGACGGCCGGCAGCGCCGTGGCGGCGGTCTCCGGGAAGTGGATGCTGCTCGGCCCCGTCTTCGAGAAGGAGCTGCTGCGCTGCGAGCTGCCATGAAGACGATTCGTCCACTCCGGCAGTGGCTCGGCCTCGCCGCCGTCCTCCTCGTCGCGGGTGGCTGCTCGGCGCATCCCCGCCGCCACCCTGCATTCCCGCCCGAGAAGCATGGGTTGCCGCCGGGAACGCCGCTCACCTTCGCGCAGCTGCGTGACGGGGCGCCTCCGGCCGGAGACAGGTTCCAGCTCGAGGCCTACGTCGCGGGCTTCAGCGAATGTCCACCGTGCCCGCCCAGGGCCAACTGCAGCCCGTGCCAGCGGCTGTCGACAGTGCTGTATCTGCGCGAGACGCCGCCGCCGCACCACGACGAATCGCCAGTGCTGAGTGTCGACATCGGCATCCATGACGGGCGTGCGTTCGAGCCCGGCCGCAGGTATCGCTTCGAGATTGGCCGCCCGATGCCCGACGACGCTCCGGGGGCGCCGTCGTACGAGGCGCTCCTGCTGCGCTATACGCCGCTGCCCTGGTCCTCAGACTGCGCGACGTTAAGGCTGGAGGAGGGCTTGCGCCTGCCCTCTTCGAGCGCGGGCGTCCGGGCAGCGCGCGGCTAATGGATGCGCGGCACGAGACGCCCCTGAGTACCTGCGGCGGATGGAGGACGTGCTGGACGTGTATGAGAGGCCCTACTCGGCCCGCGAGCCCGTAGTCTGCTTCGATAAGAAGCCGGTGCCCCTGCACGAGGACGCGCGGGCCCAGAAGCCCCCACGCCCCGGCCACGTGGCCCAGCGGCGTCTGCGGGCGCACCACCCCGGGAGTGCGCTCCCTCAGTGAAGCACGCCGGGCGGCGGAGTCGCTTCCGCGGGACGCTGCCCGGAGAGTGGAGGCGAGCTTCCCGTACATGGTGCTCCTCCGGTGTAGGAGAAGGGGCGCCGGGCAAGCATACGCCGGTTCCGCCATGTCTGGACTGGGATGTTGTCGCCTGGGTCGCGAGGCTGCCTCGCGCGTTGCCCGGTCGTTGACGGCGCGCTCACCCTGGAGGGTGGCGGGGGCCCGGAACCCTGGAGGATTCACATCTGGGACGGACCTTCCCTGACTCACGGCGGAGCCTGTTCCTTCCGCGTTCCATCGAAGGTCGTCACCTACACCTGCCCGAGCGGTCCGATTCCGTGCGCGCACGCTCCCTGGAGTCTCTCGGGAGACGTGGGTGCGCGGGTCCGAGCTGCCAGGAACCACGTAGGGAAGGTGGAAAGACAGACATCCGGATGGAACGGGGAAGCGATTCGGGACCCGTGGTGCTGAGAGGGATGTTGAAGGAATCGCCAGGTCGGTGGCTGTGAAATGGAGTGTTCCATGTCGCGTCGATGGTTGGGTTTGCTGGTCAGTGGTTGCACGCTGTGGGTTGGCTGTGGACCCATGGATGAATCGGTAGGAGAGGAGGGGCCGTCGTCCACGGTCGCGAAGCCGCTCGGAGCGGAGGAGGAGTGGGGTGGGGGCCGCCAGTGTCGGCCGCCGGTGAGGATTGGCAATCTCACTCCTTCTCCGGGGCACTCGAATGTCTACTCGCAAGTCGAGCTGGACGGGGTGATCTACATGAGCACTGCCAACCTCTCCCTTCCCGTCGCGGTCTATGCCCTCTGGAAGCTGGAAGACGTGTCCGGGGGGCATGGGCCCGCCGACTGGCGGACCACCCGGCTGCTGGGGGACGTCTACAGTCCGCCCCTGTCGCTCACCGTCATGGGCGGGAAGGTCTTCTTCGTCTACAACGATGGCGTGCGGGGCTCCGAGCTGTGGAAGACCGATGGCACGCCGGGTGGAACGGTGCCGGTGAAGGACATCAACCCCTTCGGTGAGGCCTTCCCCGAGTTCCCCCAGGCGATGGTGGCCGTGGGTCGGACGCTCTACTTCTCCGCGAATGATGGCACGCGGGGCGAGGAACTCTGGCGCAGTGACGGGACGACGAATGGGACGCGGCTCGTGAAGGATATCGCTCCGGGGGCGGGTGGTTCCGCGCCCGGGCCGTTCTTCGTGGACGGACAGCGGCTGCTCTTCGCGGCCGATGATGGAGTTCAGGGCCGTGAGCTGTGGAAGAGCGACGGGACGACGGGTGGCACGCGGTTGGTGAAGGACATCGCGCAGGGAGCGGCTGGCTCTTCTCCCGACTCACTGTTTCGGTTGGATGACGACGAGATTCTCTTCGTGGCCGATGATGGCGTGCACGGTCGGGAGCTGTGGAAGACGGATGGGACTCGGGCTGACACGGAGCTGGTGGAGGACATCCGTCCTGGCAGCGAGGGCTCGGGTATCCAGTCGATGACGCTGGCGCGACGGACGGTGTTCTTCACCGCGGATGATGGGGCCCATGGTCGTGAGCTCTGGGCGACGAAGGGCTGCGAGGACGACACGCGGCTGGTGAAGGACCTTCGCCCGGGAGTGGTGGGCTCGATGCCTCGCAATCTGGCTGCGCTGGGCGGTTCCGTGGTGATGGCCGCGGATGATGGGACATATGGCCGCGAGCCCTGGAAGAGCGATGGCACGGCGGGCGGCACGGTGCTGCTCGCGGATACGTATCCGGCTCCGGGCTCGCCTCCTCCCGGGTACGAGGTGAACGGCATGGTTACGGCGGGGAGCAAGGTCTTCTTCTATGCCGTCACACCCACCACGGGCCTGGAGCCCTGGGTCACGAACGGGACTCCGTCGGGGACGCACCTGGTGAAGGACATCTTTCCGGGGCCGGCGAACTCCATCTCGGGAGACTCCGACCCGTTCTTCCCCGTGGGCGGGGGCGTCCTCTTCCGGGCCTACGTGGACACGTTGGGGTTCGAGCCCTGGTGGAGCGAGGGAACGGCGGCGGGAACGAAGATGGCGGACATCTCACCGGGGCCGGGCTCGTCGTCGCCCGGCGCTTACATCTCCACGCGTGATTGGGTGGTCTTCATCGCGGATGACGGCACTGGTAGCGAGCCGTGGGCACTCCCGACGGCGTGCTTCCCGAAGGAGTGAGTCGGTAGGGCAGGGCGAGCGCGAAGCCTGATAGCGAGGGCCCCTGGTGCTCCATCATGTGGGCACCAGGGGCCGGATACTTCGATGAAGACGCGCTGGGTGGCAGTGGTGGTGCTGGCGCTGGTGGTGGCGGGGTGTGCGAGAATCCGTGTGGTGCGCCTGGAGACGGGCGAGGGGCCGCCGCTGGAGCACACGCCGTCGGACCCGAGAACGTCAGTGCGAGTCGGGGAAAGGGACTTCGAGAAGGCGCTGACCCGGCTGGTGCTGGCCGCGCCCCTGTCGTTGAGAGTGCCGGAGGCGGGGCGGACGCACGGCCTGAGCTACCACCTCCACAGCGCGAACGAGACCAGGTGGAACGCCGCGAGCCACAGGCTGAGGGTGAGGGCGGACGCGGACCCCAGCAGGCAGCGCCACCGGGCCAGCGTCGCGGCCTCCTGGCGCCAGGTGCCGACACTGACGGCGACGCCGGCCAGGGCCAGCGCCGGAAAGAGGAGGCTGGCGGCCCACAGGCCCACGGTCTGCCAGTTCAGCTGTCCCAGCAGGTGCAACTGGAGGTTCGTCGCGCAGACGATGCCAAGCACCAACACCAGCACGGCCAGGGTGGGCAGGCGACGCGTCCAGCGGTTGCGCAGGGCCTTGCGCCGTCCAAAGGGCGCGCTCAGCAACAGTGGCAGGGCCAGCAGCACACTCAGCAGCGGAAGCACCGCCGACACCATGGACGTGCGCTGCAAGCTGTCGCCGCCCAGCTCGAGGCCGACGACGGCCCCGCCCTCATCGCGAAGCACCACACCGTCGACGACGTCACCGTAGTCCATGTCGGCGAGCAGCCCGTTGCCGTGATGCTTCAGGCTCGCCTCGTAGCCCAGGCCCGACACGAAGGGAGTAATCCTCAGCAGGTCCCCCTGCGCTCGCGCCTGGCCGGTGCTGAGCAGGTAGGTGGGAAGGCCGAGCAATGAGATTCGCGGATTCACGAGGCGATACCAGCCGTCGACATCACTCGGGAGTGGGAGGGAGGTCGCGGTGGGCGCCTTCCATTGCGTCCGCCGGGCGATGTAGGCCGCGAGCCGTGCTTCGAGCTTGCGCAGCGAGTTCTCACTGTTGACCAGCAGCACATAGCCCATGCCGTGCCCGGCGTGAAAGTGCAGGCTCGCCTTCGCGCCTGGCACGCCACCAGCATGGCCCTGCCACAGCTCGCCATTCACAATCCGGGGGAGCAGTCCCAACCCCGGGCCGTAGGCCAGCTGCGCTTCCGCGCCGCGCGTCCCCTGGGCCTGCTTCATCATCCGGACCGTTTCGGGCCGGAGCACGCCGGGGGCAGAGGCGCCGTCGGTGAGCAGGAAGCGGCCGAGCCTGGCCAGGTCCTTCGCATTGCACCACAGCGCGCCCTGCGCCTGGGTCTGCTCGAAGGGCAGGGCGGTCCGGTGCAGGTCGCTGCCACTGTGGCCCTCGGCGTGGTCCCGCTTCGCCGCCTCGGAGGTCAGCGCCGTGGCCTGCTCGATGCCCAGTGGCTTCAGGACCTTGCTGGAGACAATCTCGTCCCACGGCTGCCGGTAGTGGGCTTCCAGGATGGCGCCGAGCAGCACATACCCCGGGTTGCTGTAGCTCTCGGAAGTCCCAGGGCGCCAGCGCACCACCAGCGGCTCGGGGTGGTCGATGCTGCTCTCCAGGTGGCGTCCGCGACGCTCCACGGGACTGAAGAAGGCCTTGGCATGCGTATCGTCAAAGCCCGCCGTGTGGGTCAGGAGATGAACCACGCGGACCGGGTCGCTGGTGTGAAAGGCATTGCGGATGGGCGCGGCCGGAAGCAGGTCCGAGACTGGCGTCCGCAGGCTGAAGTGGCCCTGCTCGACAAGCTGCAGGATGGCGATGGCCGTCACCGTCTTCGTAATCGACCCGAGGCGGAAGAGTGTGTCCTCGCTGACCGGGGTTCCGGCTTCGTGGTCGGCCAGGCCGAGGCTCTCGCTGAGCACGGTGCCGTCGCGGTCGAACACCGCATAGCTCGCCCCTGGGAGGTGCTGCTCGCGCATCAGCTCGGCCAGCGTCTGACGCAGCTCGGCCGGTGTCGCCGGTGCGGACGGTTCGGGAAGGCTCGCCGCGAGTACGAGCGTGGGCACGAGCAGCGCAACGACACAGAGGGGGGCAAGGCACTTCATCCATTCTCCAGGAAGAGTCGCGGCTGCCCGGCCCGGCGTCGGATGCCAGGGGGCCCGTTGCCTGAGCGCGGGGGGAGGGGGCGGCTCGGTGCTGTCTACGCGGTGTCCCCACATCCATTGCGTGCGGCGCGGACGCCGCTCGAGTCGATGTTCCCGCGCGTCCGGCTGTCCGCCGGGTGAGGTGCTCCGCTTCGGCGCCACGTTCGAGCTGTGCGGCGTCCACCTCGTGCGCGGCGCGGTATACTTCGAGCGTCTCGAACTCTTTCGGGCGGGAGCACTTCGATGAGCGCTGCCAGGCCACCCTTCGGACCGCAGGTCTTCACGCCAGCAGACGGCGCGTTCGAGCAGCGCGTTCGCGCCAGCTTCGCGCGCCAGCGCGTCATGAACACCCTCGGCGCGGAGCTGACCTCCGTATCGCCGGGCGAGGTCGTCATCGAGCTGCCATTCCGAGAGGACCTCACGCAGCAGCACGGGTATCTGCACGCGGCCATCGTCACGGCCATCGTCGACAGTGCATGCGGCTACGCCGCGTACTCGCTGATGCCCGCGGACGCCGCCGTCCTGACGGTGGAGTACAAGGTGAACTTTCTCGCGCCTGCCGCGGGCCGCAGGTTCGTCGCGCATGGGTGGGTGATGAAGCCCGGCCGGACGCTCACAGTCACCACGGGCGAGGTGGTCGCGGAGACCGAGGCGGGCCTGAAACCCGTCGCAACCATGCTCGCGACGATGATGACGGTGAGCGGTCGGGACGTCTCGGGCTGAGGCGTCTCGAGGTCAGTGCCGCGCCAGGCGCTCAATGTGCATGGGCGCGCCGATGACGGTCATGGCAACCCCCGAAGTGCGGGTGACGGCGCGCGCAACGACAGGTTTCGTGCGCGCCATTCCGGAGCCCCGAGACTGCGGGACCTGTCAACGCGGATGAGGCAACCAGTCCTCGAACCTTCTTTTCAGCGCAGCTCGTTGGCTATGGACTGTCGTCTCGAGTCGCGGGGCCCGAGGTGGCAGGGCGTGGCGGAGTCTGGGCGGGGAGGTAGCACGCGCCCTTGTATTCAAGGCCGCCCCATTCAGCACAGTCCTTCAGGTCCACGGGTAGCTTCGTCCAACAACCGCCGTTGATGGCGACCTGCACCTTGCCGGGACAGCGGCCGTGGCCGTCCGGGCGCCGCTGCCCTGGGACGGGTTTCGGTGGCACGTCTACCGCGATGGAGGACCACACGGAGGGGGCTCGCTTGGGCGCCACCGGCGCCGTCAGGACGGAGTCCCCGACGGCCACGGTGCCGGCATCCTTCGTCTCTTCCTGCTCCGCGCGGTGGGACGTCGTGGGCTCCTCGGGAGGGCTCACTCTCCGCAGCCCCCCGGCGCTCAGTGCCAGTACACCTGCGAGGCCGGCGGCGGCGAGCCAGGGCCACCTGCGCATGGGAGGAGGGCGCCGCACCGTGACGCGCTGGGGGAGGGGAAAGAGGCCCGCGGGCCGAGGCTCTTCTCCCGTGAAGAGCGGCACATCCGCCTCGCGTCCCGCGTTGCGCGCGGCCTGCTCCAGCGCTTCGGCCACCTCCCGCGCGCTGCCTCGCGCCTCGGGGCGGGGCGAGAGCATCCGGGACACCAGGGCGCTCAGCTCTGGAATGCAGCGGGGGTTGCAGACTCGCGCCGTCCAGTGCGCCAGCTCCTCGGTGCGCCAGAGCCAGGCCTCCGCCTTCTCCCAGGGGTGGGCGGACGGAGGGTACTTCCCGGTGACGAGGCGATAGGCGGTGACACCCAGGGCGAAGAGGTCATCCGCGGGCCCCGGGGCATACGGGACGGGCGGGGGCTTTCGGGGGCCGAAGACGAAGCGCCACGCCTCGGGCGAGCGGTAGGACGGGGTGCCGGGAGGAAAGAGGTGAGAGGTGAGGGTGGCAGCGCCCAGGTGGTGTCCTGAGCCGAAGTCCATGAGGAAGGCCTGGCCGTCTGCGCGCCGGACGAGGACGTTGTCACCCTTCACATCGCGGTGGAGGCCTGCTGCCGAATGGGTGGCTTCCAGGGCGCGGGCCAGCCGGGCCAGAAGCTGAAGCACCTGTCGTGAAGACGGGCGCTGTGCCTGGGCCCACTCATAGAGCGGCGAGCCCTCCACCCACTCCATGACGAGCCAGGCGTAGGAGACGCCCTCGTGGGGCTGCCAGTGGCCACTGTCCAGGAGGCGGGGGACGGCGGGGTGGTGGACGCGGGAGAGCAGTTCGGCCTCACGCGCGAAGCGCCCACCCCCCGGGTGCAGGGCCAGCTTGAGGGCCACGACGTGCGCGTCCTGCTGCGCTTCGTGCACGGCGCGGTAGACGACACCGTAGGCGCCCCGGCCGCGCTGCCCGAGCAGCCGCCACGGGCCGATTCGCGTCCCGGGGGGCAGGCTTCCCGGATTGAGGTCATCAGACTCCATGAGGCACCCCGTGAGGCGGCCCGCGCCGCGCCCGAGGAGACTACTCGCGAGGTAGTGGAACTCCAACGTCATCCAGCAGGTGGACGGCAGCCAGTACACCCGTATGCTCTGCTCTCCGGGGGGGCCCCATGACAACGCCAGTACCACCGCCGCGGAACACCTGGGCCGAGCGCGTCGCCCTGGTCCGCCGGTTTCACGAGATGGAGTCCCGTCTCACTGCGCCCGTCAGCGAGCGGATGCTCGACCTGGCCCTGCTCCGGCCCGGGATGAGGGTGCTCGATGTGGCCTCAGGCATGGGCGAGCCCTCCCTGCGCGCAGCGCAACGGGTAGGCCCCTCCGGCTTCGTGCTGGGCACCGACCTGGTCGACGGCATGCTGGACGTCGCGCGGGAGCAGGCACGCGCCCAGGCCCTCTCGAACATCGAGTTCCGTGCCGGGGATGCGGAGACGCTCGAGCTGCCGGAGCAGTCCTTCGATGCAGCCACCGTGCGCTGGGCGCTGATGTACATGCCCCGGCCCGAGCGTGCGCTCGAGCGGATATGGCGAGCGCTGCGTCCCTCCGGACTCCTGGTGTGCGCATGCTGGGCGGGGCCCGAGCAGGTCGAGTACGCGTCGCTGCCGCGCAGGACCCTGGCCCGCTTCCGTGCCCTGCCTCCCATCGAGCCCGATGCGCCGGGCGTGTTCCGCTTCTCCGACCCCGAGCAGCTGCACGCGGTGTTGATGCGCAGCGGATTTGCCATGGACCACGTCGAGGCGATGCGCGTCCCGGTGATGGAGGCCGCGGATGGCGCGGGCGTCATGCGCTGGATTCGCGAGTTCGCGGGCTCCCTGGCGAGGCTCGCGGCGGAGCTGCCGCCGGAGGTTCAGCGGGCGTGGGAGGAGGAGGTTGCTCGCGAGTGCGAGCCTCATCGAACGGGCGACAAGGTCATGCTCGGCGGAGTGACGTGGCTCGTCGTGGCGAGGAAGACGGTGCCCGGACCCTCAGGGAGACCTGAGGTCACTCCGGACCCTTCCGCTCTGAAGCCGGGCGCATGACGGCGCGCTTCATCCGGCATCAAAAAGAAAAAGCGTATTACCAGAGAATATCCGGCTTCCCGGACGTTGTGGATTTGCCTCACCACAACCCGAGGAGAAGCACTGTCATGCGAACCCCATTCTCATGGCTGACGGAACCGCTGCGTCCGCTGGCCCTATCCATCCTCACCTCCACCCTGTTGGCGCCCCTGCCCGTCCTCGCGGGAGCGAGGACTGACTCCGCCGACACCCGCCCCGCCGAGGAAGTACTGGCGGCGGGGAAGACCACCCTGACCCCGGCCCGCGTCATCGACATGGGCCGGTCGACGCCCGCCGAGGACGGCCCGGCCCGCCCCGGCGTGGCCCCCGTGTCCCTGGGCCGCTATGCCCTGACGACCAGCGAGGGCCTCGCCTTCCATCGCACCGACCGGCCCGTCCACGCGCTGCGCACCATCGACGTCAACGGCGCGTCGCTGCAGCTCTACACGTGGGACGAGCAGCTGTCGGATGGCACCCGCCAGTCCCACTACGCCTTCAGCCGAGGAGGAGTCCTCCCCGTCGGCCGCGTGCGTGAGACGACGTACCTGGTCCGCCTCCAGGAGGCGCAGTTCGACCCCCTGAAGGGCCCCAGCCCGCTGCGCGCCGCCAACCTGCTGGCCGCGGACACCGGGAACCAGCTCCACCTGGTGCAGTTCCTGGCCGCGCCCATGCCCGAGTTCCGCGAGGCCATCGAGGCCGCCGGCGGCAAGGTGCTGCGCTTCCTCACGGACCACACCTACCTGGTGGAGATGGACCGGGACGTGAAGGCCCGCGTGGCGCAGCTGGGCTACGTGCGGTGGATTGGTGACTACCACCCCGAGTACCGGCTGGAGCGCGAGCTGAGAGATGCGCTGATGGGCGTGGCGCCGCGGCTGCCCGAGACGCAGCGCTACTCCATCATGCTCGGCGAGGGCGGCCGTGAGCGGCAGAACGTCCTGGCGAAGTTCGTGGAAGGCGTCGGCGGCCGGGTCGAGCTCGTCGAGGAAGGTGGCCTGCGCGTCGAGGCGACGCTCACGCAGGACCAGCTCCAGCGGGTCGTCCGTGCCAACGAAGTGCAGTTCATCGACCGCTGGGGCGGCCCCGGTGAGACGGACATGAGCATCGTCCGCCAGGTCGGCGGCGCCAACTCCGTGGAGGCGCTCCGGGGCTGGACGGGCCAGGGCGTGCGCGGAGAGGTCTTCGACACCGAGCTGCTGGACGACCACCAGGAGTGGCCCACCCCGCCCATCATCCACAGCACCGGCATCACGGGCGGCCTCCACGGAACCTCCTCCTACAGCAACATCTTCGCCCGGGGCGTGGACGCGGACGCCCGCGGCATGATTCCCAGCGCCCAGGGCATCTTCTTCCGCCACAGCGAGTCCTCCCAGTTCGGTGGCGCGAAGTCCCGCTACACCATCAACCAGGAGCTGACGGACCCCGCCGGCCCCTACCGCGCGGTGTTCCAGACGTCCAGCGTGGGCAGCACCCAGGTGACGACGTACACCACCATCTCCGCCGAGGTGGACGACTACCTCTTCAAGCACCCCATCCTCAGCACGCAGTCGCAGAGCAACCTGGGCAGCCGGAACTCACGCCCGCAGGCGTGGGCGAAGAACATCGTGTCCGTGGGCGCGTTCAACCACATGAACACGGCGTCGCGCACGGATGACAACTGGGACTTCACCGGCAGCATCGGCCCCGCGCAAGACGGCCGCATCAAGCCGGACCTGTCCTACTTCTACGACGACATCCACTCGGCCTCCGGCGGCGGCACCACCAACTACACCGAGTTTGGCGGCACCAGCTCCGCCACGCCGCAGACGGCGGGCCACTTCGGCCTGCTCTTCCAGATGTGGTACCAGGGCGTGTGGTCGGGCCACGGCGGCGGACCGGACGTGTTCACGACGCGGCCGCAGATGGCCACCGCCAAGGCCCTGATGATCAACATGGCCCACCGCTACAACTGGCTGGCGGGCGGCAGCAACGCGGACATCGACCGCTTCAAGCAGGGCTGGGGCACCGCCAACGTCCAGCGCCTGCTGGACCGCGCGGCTGTCACCCACATCATCAACGAGACGGACGTGCTCGCCCCGCTGGGCTCCAAGAGCTACAACTTCAGCGTCGCCTCCGGGCAGACGGAGCTGAATGTGACCATGGTCTACACCGACCCCATGGGCACCGTCGGCGCGGCCCATGCGCGCATCAACGACCTGTCGCTGAAGGTGACGTCTCCCACGGGCGTCATCTACTGGGGCAACAACGGCCTGACGGCGGGCAACACGTCCACCTCGGGCGGCGTCTCCAACAAGCTCGACACGGTGGAGAACGTCTTCCTCGCCAACCCCGCGGCCGGCATCTGGCGCGTGGAGGTGCTGGCGGATGAGCTCGTCCAGGACGCCCGCCTGGAGACGGCGGCGATGGACGCGGACTACGGCCTGGTGGTGAGCGGCGGCCGCATCCTGGCCAGCGACCCCGAGACGACGATTCCGAGCTTCAGCAACACCTACAGCAACGCCACCCAGACACGCGGCATGTGGTTCACCGCGCCCACCCAGTTCACCATCACCGCGCTGCAGGTGCCCAACGAGGCGGCCCACCCGCTGCAGAACCTCGAGGTGGTGCGCTTCAACCCGGGCGTGACGCCGCCGACCTATACCGCCACCACCAACGCGTTCACCTCGCTCTTCCGGGCGGTGGGGGTGTCCTCGGGGCAGCTCGTCTCCGTCAAGATTCCCGTCTACGCGGGTGACGTCATCGGCATCCTCGGCGCCACGGGCGACTCCACGATGATGCACAACTCGTACTCCACCGGAGACAGCGGGCTGTACGTCACCTCCATCTTCGGGCAGCCGATGACGCTGAACCGGCTGGGCATGCAGTTCAACCTCGCCAGCAACAACGCCCAGGCCCTGTTCAACGCGGCTGGCTCCATCAGCCGGGTGCGCATGTTCTACGCCCCGCTCCAGCAGGCGCCGCTGCCCGTCTACAGCACCACCTTCAGCAGCCCCACGCTGACGCGTGGCATGTGGTTCACCGCGCCGACCAGCTTCATCCTCACCGGCGTGCAGGTGCCCAACGAGGCCGGCCATGCACTGCAGAACGTCCAGGTGGTGCGCTTCAACCCGGGCGTGACGCCGCCCGCGTACTCCGCCACCACCAACGCCTTCACCTCGCTGTTCCGCTCCGTCGGCCAGCCGTCGGGTCAGGTGCTCCGGACGTTCATCCCCATCAGCGCGGGAGATGTGATTGGCGTGCTGGGCGCCACGGGTGACTCCGCCATGGTGCACAGCTCCTACTCGTCGAGCATCAGCGGGAGCTACAGCAGCTCCATCTTCGGCAGTCCGATGGCGCTCCACCGACTGGGCATGCAGTTCAACCTCGCCACCACCACCGCCCAGGCGCTGTGGACCGAGCCGGCCGGCAGCATCAGCCGCGTCTCGCTGTTCTACACGCGGCCCGGCCTGGTGAGCGAGGAGCGCGCGCTCACCTTGACGATGCAGTAGCCGCTTCGTGAGGAACGGGCCCGCTCGGAAGTCTGTCCGGGCGGGCCCGTCGCGGTTGGCGCCCGGTGGAAAGACGGGGGCCTGCCCTCGAAAATCCGGGGTGCAGGCCCCAACCCCGGGGCCAACCCGTTGAATTTCCAGGCCCGCGGGATGCGCATGGCGCTTGCTACCAGGGACAGTCATTCTCACTCCGAAAGGACTGGACCCCGATGGCCTCGACCCTGCTGAGGGCCTGTGTATTCACCGCCGTATTGGGATTGGTGGCCTGCCGCTCCGACGCCCGGAAGCCCAGGGAGCGCGGGGTTCCGGCCCCCGGGGAGCTGGTGGCCTCGGACAAGGAGCGGGTGGCGGCGCCTGTCGTTTCCGACGCCGACTTCGCCTCGCTCATCCAAGGCAACACCGACTTCGGCGTGGCCATGTACCGGCAGGTGGAGAAGCCCGGTGAGAATGTCGTCCTGTCTCCGCTCAGCCTCACCCGGGCCTTCAGCATGGTGTACGCCGGAGCGCGCGGTGACACCGCGTCGCAGATGGCGCAAGCGCTGGGCTTCGCCCTGCCTCCGGAGCGGCTGCACCCCGCGCTCAATCGACTGGACCTGGCGCTCCAGGCCCAGGCGGGGCAGGCCCATGGCGACACCGGTACCGCGCCGACCTTCCGCGCGGTGAATGCCCTGTGGAGCCAGAAGGGGTATTCCCTCGAGACGCCCTACCTGGATGTGCTCGCCGAGCACCATGGCGCGGGCCTGCGCGCGCTGGACATCGCCGCGGACCCGGACGGCGTGCGCCGCTCCATCAATGCCTGGGTCTCCGGCGAGACGGGCGGACGCATCCAGGACCTGATTCCCGAGGGCGAGGTGCGCGCGGACACGCGCCTGGTCCTGGCCAATGCCCTGTACTTCAAGGGGGCCTGGCGTGCGCCGTTCATGCCCCAGATGACCCGTCCGGAGACCTTCCACGGCCTGGGGGGCGCCACCGCCACGGTCCCCATGATGAGCACCTCGTGGGTGTTCCCCGTCGCGGCGGGTGACGGCTATGACGCCGTCGCGCTTCCCTATGTGGGCCGCGCCTTCCGCATGCTCATCGTCGTTCCCGACGCGAATCGCTTCCAGGAAGTGGAGCAGCGCCTGTCCGCCACGTTCCTGGACACCGTGCGCGCGAACCTGCGCGACGCGCACGTGATGCTGCACCTGCCTCGCTTCGAGGTGAAACAGTCGCTCCCTATCGTGGACGCGCTGCGGGCCCGGGGAATGGTGGATGCCTTCAACGCCCAGGCGGACCTGTCTGGCATCACCCGCCAGGAGCGCTTGATGCTTACCGGCGCGCAACACCAGACGTTCGTGGCCGTGGACGAGGGCGGCACCGAGGCCGCCGCTGCCACCGCCATCGAGGGTGTCCCCGTGTCCCTTCCCCCGGAATTCCGGGTGGACCGCCCGTTCTTCTTCGTCATCGAAGAGGTGGCGACGAAGAGCGTGCTCTTCCTGGGGCGCATCGTGAAGCCCTGACAGGTGGCTGAGGGAAGCCTGGGGCTACGTCTTCGTGTTGCTCAGGATGCGAATCTGACTATTGATCCAGGGGATGTAGCTGGAGACCCGGGCATAGACGCCGGGAAGGCCTGGCCTCGCGCAGCCAACGCCAAAGCTCACGATTCCCTGGAGCACGGGTTTATTGTCCGCTCCGCGAACGAAGAGCGGCCCCCCGCTGTCGCCCTGACAAGCATCCTTGCCCCCCTGCTTATACCCAGCCCCGAGCATCGCATAAGGGTCGATATCGATACCCTGAGGTCGGTAGGCCGCCGCCAGTTCCCGACTCCCGATAATGGGGACAAATACCTGCATCAGGATGCTGGAAGTCTCAGCTCCGCCCTCGCGCGTGAGGCCCCACCCCGCCACCGTCGCGGAGGCATTGTCCGGGACGGTCTCATCAGCGCTCGGGAGCGCAATGGGCTGGACCGTGGCGGTGAACTTGATGGGCCTGGCGAGCTTGACGACGGCGATGTCGTTCATCGTCGTGTCCGGGTTGTAGGCCGGATGGTACCGGGTCGTCTGTCCTTGGACGGTCTGGACACCCGCCCCTGGCCTCGAGAGGTCGTGAGCACCCGCGGAGGCCGTCAAACCCGACGTGCCGTCGTAGACGCAGTGCGCGGCCGTGACCACGATGTCGGACTCCTCTCTCGTGCCTGTCCGAATCAGCGAGGCGCCGCAGAAGTGGCTCCCGTGCTGCTGCAAGCTGACAATCCAGGGGTGGCTCCCCGGTCGCGCCTCCACCCCTCCGACTATCTCCTGGTCGAGGCTCTCCACCGCATCGACACCCTCCACCTCCGAACCACCACAGCCCAGCAGCCCCACCGCGACAACGACTCCCAGCACGAAGCGCATCGACCCCTCGAAGTTCAAGTTCGATGCGCCCTGTGCAAACCGACGGCCACGCTCGCGGGTGGAACGCCGTGAGGGCGCCAGCGCACGGAACCCGCCTTGAAGCGAGCCGTTGACGTGTCAGGCCACGTCCGGGGCGCCCCCCGGACACGTCACGTTTGCTCCGCACGGACTGGACGTGCGCTGAAGCACCGGCCCGGAGCCGCGCGCGCCACGGAGGCGTCCCGTCAGGGCTGCGTCTGGGGCGTGAAGCTCCAGGTGAAGGTGAGATCCGAAGCGGAGAAGGTCTTCGCGAAGCGCCCATCCGGCAGGACGGTGGGTGGATTCACATACACTCCGTTGTTCACGTCATTGGTGGTGAGGAGTCCTCCCGTGACGGTGTAATGGGGACTATCGCAGTCCGGGCCCGTCACCTGCTCCGCGACGCTCGAGTTGTCCGCCAGCGCGGCGACGTACGCGCGCGCCGGCTGCTTCAGCCAGTCCGCCAACGCGGGGTCGGGGCTGTGCAGCTCGGGGAACGGGTTCGTCTCCAGGAAGCCGGAGAAAGGAAGCAGCACGAAGTTGGCGGGGCCGAAGCTGTACGAGCAGGGGCTGCTACCGTAGCTCACCTCGAGGGAGAAGGAGCCGCTCGGGGACAGGAGCAGGTTCGCTCCGAGCCGGAGCGTGTCCGGGAGCTGCGGGTGCTTGAAGTCGAGCCTCGTCGCCGAGGCCTCCACCTCGAAGGTCACCGCGGCCACGCCCTTGCGCCCCATCCCCGTCCAAGTCGGGTGATGATCGAGGGCGGTCGATGTGCCCTGAAGCTTCCAGCAGCCGATGTTGTTGCGCTTCAGGTAGGGCGCCCGGGGGGCCGTCACGCTGCCGCCCTGCTCGGTCTCCGCATTGCTCAGGATGATGACCAGGTGCTGCGCGCGCTGGTTCTTCATGTCCCGGCAGAGCCCGACGAACTCGTAGTCGGACCAGTCCTCCTCCTGCCAGGCGCCGGAGCCGTCCATCCACAGCGCCTGCACCTTGAGGTGCTTGCCCGCCTTCTTCGGCTCGAAGAAGCCGTTGTAGAAGAGCACCGAGCGGGTCGCCGGGTCCTTGAAGTCGAAGTAGTAGACGCGGTGCGAGAGGTTCTTCAGCTCCGGCCCCAGGTCGTCCTTCTTCTCCGGCGAGCCGCCGAGGTCGCCGGGCGCGTCCACCGTCTTCACCGTCTCACCCAGCGCGTCCCACGTCGTGAAGGACGCGGGCTTCGCGTCCACCGGGGCCTGGTTCCACAGCAGCTTCCCGAAGAGCGGCCAGTGCTTCTGGAAGCCGCCCGGCACGACGGCGTCGATGGCCTCCACGCCGGTGTCGTAGGACTGCGTCGCCGCGAGGATGCCCTTCACCGTCGACGGGCCGAGCGTGTTGGCAATGTACTGGATCCAGAGATAGGCGCCGTAGTCGCGCTCCGCGTCGGACTTGCTCGCGCTGCAGTGGCCCTTGGTGCGGTCCTGGAGCGGAAGCTCGGGCGTGCTCAGGTAGCAGCTCGCGAAGTCCTGCTCGAGCTGGAGGGACTTGCCGTACACGGCGTCGATGGCCCAGTTGGCGACCGCGTCGCGAAGCCACCCATAGCTGGCCTGGAAGGAAGCAGTCTTGAACGCCCAGTGGCTGGCGTGCATCAGCTCGTGCGCGGCGGAGGCCTTGAGCTCGTCGGTGGACAGCGACGAGTCCACCATGATGAACACGGAGGACTGATACGGCGCGCCAAACTCGGGGACCGTGAGGCCGCGGAAGTCGACGTTGCGCACGAGGAACACATCGAGCTTCGGGCTGTTGAGCGAGCAGCCTCCTCCCGTGTCCGGAAGGGGCTCGGGGAAGCCGAGCGTGTCGATGAGCCTGGGCCAGATGTCCTTCTCGATGGCCTCCGACACGATGGCGGCCTTCGCCTTCTGACCGGGGACGGTGAACTGGTACCAGACGTTGACCTTTGCCTGGGGGGAGTTGACGAAGTCCCACCCGTCGGTGCTCGCCTTGCAGGTGGGACGTCCGTTGCCGAGCCCCTGTCCGCTTCCGGGAGGCGCGAGCCAGCTCGCGCCGTCGGCGGGCGGCACCAGGTACGGGTCCACCGCGGCCCGTGTCTCGGCGGACAGCGTGTCGTACTGGTCGATGACGTCCTGGAGCACCTCGGTCTCGAAGGCGCCGCTCGCGCGCCCCTTGTACTGGAAGGGCAGGCGCGGGTCGGAGAAGGCGGCATAGACGCGGTAGGTGAGCAGCTCCTGCGGCGTGAGGAGCCCCGCCTCGGCGGCCTCGGCGAGGTACTCCTCGGAGCTCTGCATGTCCTCCGGAGCTTCGATGACCAGCACCGCCACCGGCGGGCTCGAGACGCGTCCGGCGGAAGCGGTCACCAGCGACACGCCACCGAAAGCGCCCTGGACGCGCCCGTCCTCGACGCCGGCCACGGTGGCGTCGGTGCCGGACCAGGTGAAGCTCACGTCCTTCAGCAGCGCGCCGTCCTCGTCGTAGGCGAACGCCGCCAGCGTCAGCTGCTCCCCCACCCACAGGAAGCCCTGGTCCGGGGTGACGACGATGCGGTCCACCTTCGCGTTGTCGGAGCCGGCATCCGGGTCATCGTTGTCGTCGTTGTCGTCGTCGTTGGAGCCGGTGCAGGCGGCCAGGGCCACAAGGAGTGCGAGCAGGAAGCGCGGAGGAGTCGACCGTGAGCACATGGGTTCACCCAGAGTGAGCCGGTGACTCTACGCCCCCGCCTGGGAGGCGCAACCGGCGACCTCGAGCTCCTCCATTCATGGGCTGTCGTCTCGAGCCGCGGGGCCCGAGGTGGCAGGGCGTGGCGAAGTCATGGCGGGGAGGTAGCACGCGCCTTCGTATTCAAAGCCGTCCCAATCATCACAGTCCTTCACGTCCACGGGCAGCTTCCTCCAGCAACCGCCGTTGATGGCGACCTGCACCTTGCCGCGACAGCGTCCGTGGCCGTCCGGGCGCCGCTGCCCTGGGACGGGTTTTGGTGGCAGGTCTACCGCGATGGAGGCCCACACGGAGGGGGCGCGCTCGGGCGCCTCCGGCGCTGTCAGTACGGAGTCCCCGACGGCCACGGTGCCGGCATCCTTCGTCTCTTCCTGCTCCGCGCGGTGGGACGTCGTGGGCTCCTCGGGAGGGCTCACGCTCCGCAGCCCCCCGGCGCTCAGCGCCAGTGCGCCTGCGAGGCCGGCGGCGGCGAGCCAGGGCCATCTCCGCATGGGAGGAGGGCGCCGCACCGTGACGCGCTGGGGGAGGGGAAAGAGGCCCGCGGGCCGAGGCTCATCTCCCGTGAAGAGCGGCACATCCGCCTCGCGTCCCGCGTTGCGCGCAGCCTGCTCCAGCGCTTCGGCCAACTCCCGCGCGCTGCCTCGCGCCTCGGGGCGGGGCGAGAGCATCCGGGACACCAGGGCGCTGAGTTCTGGAATGCAGCGGGGGTTGCAGACTCGCGCCGTCCAGTGCGCCAGCTCCTCGGTGCGCCAGAGCCAGGCATCCGCCTTCTCCCAGGGGTGGGCGGACGGAGGGTACTTCTCGGTGACGAGGCGATAGGCGGTGACACCCAGGGCGAAGAGGTCATCCGCGGCCCCCGGGGCATAGGGGACGGGCGGGGGCTTTCGGGGGCCGAAGACGAAGCGCCACGCCTCGGGCGAGCGGTAGGACGGGGTGCCGGGAGGAAAGAGGTGAGAGGTGAGGGTGGCAGCGCCCAGGTGGTGTCCGGAGCCGAAGTCCATGAGGAAGGCCTGGCCGTCTGCGCGCCGGACGAGGACGTTGTCACCCTTCACATCGCGGTGGAGGCCTGCTGCCGAATGGGTGGCGTCCAGGGCGCGGGCCAGCCGGGCCAGAAGCTGAAGCACCTGTCGTGAAGACGGGCGCTGTGCCTGGGCCCACTCATAGAGCGGCGAGCCCTCCACCCACTCCATGACGAGCCAGGCGTAGGAGACGCCCTCGTGGGGCTGCCAGTGGCCACTGTCCAGCAGGCGTGGGACGGCGGGGTGGTGGACGCGGGAGAGCAGCTCGGCCTCCCGTGCGAAGCGCCCATCCCCCGGGTGCAGGGCCAGCTTGAGGGCCACGACGTGCGCGTGCTGCTGCTCTTCGTGCACGGCGCGGTAGACGACACCGTAGGCGCCCCGGCCGCGCTGCCCCAGCAGCCGCCACGGGCCGATTCGCGTCCCGGGGGGCAGGCTTCCCGGATTGAGGTCATCAGACTCCATGAGGCACCCCGTGAGGCGGTCCGCACCGCGCCCGAGGAGACTACTCGCGAGGTAGTGGAACTCCAACGTCATCCGGCAGGTGGACCACGGCCCCCCACCGGACTGACGTGGGGAGGCGTGGGAGCGCGCTCGGAGTCAACACTGGCCCGAGCTGTAGATGGAGCTGTTCGCGAGTCGGCCGAGCCTGTGGCGCCGTGACGGGTAGCGAGTTGCAATATGGTGCCGGACAGATGCTCCCCCTACAACGCTGGCTGCCACCGGACGAAGCCGCTTCCTACCTGCGGCCGTACGACGCGTTCCGGAGCACCGGTGCCCGCATCGGTATGGATGTCGATGCCTCGGTGCTCTCCCACGGCATCTCCAACAGCGGTGCCGGGCTGTTCTCGGGAGGACGGGTCGCGTCGCTCGTCCTCGAGAATGACCGGGGCTCGACCTTCGTCGACGGCGACCTGCTCGTCGACGGGTGGCTGGAGAACCCGGGCGGGCTCGTCTTCGTGCGTGGCAACCTCATCGCGCAGACGCTCTTCACCAGCGGCTACCTCATCGTGCTCGGAGAGCTCCGTGTCCGGCGCCTGTTCGGCGAGGACGAGCCGGACGGCACCTACGTCTTCGGCGACGCCCACGTCGAGAGCGCGGTCTTCTCCCACAACCATCTCTTCGACGTGTGGGGGACGACCACGCTCGGAGAAGAGGTCCACGACGAAGTGAACGGGCGCGAGGCGATGCGGCAACGGCTCGTCGACTGGAGCGTGCTCTCCGACCCGCGTGCCGATTACTACCTCGACGAGGTCCAGCGCGGCCTGCGCGCCCTGGCCGAACAGTGGGGTCCGCTGCCCGAGGACCTTGCCGCGCGGCGGTACACGCCGAAGCCAACGGAGGTCCTTGTCGCCGAGAAGACCGCGGCTCCCCGGCCCGACGTCATCATCGAGCTCGAGCGTTGGCTCGACGAGGCGGGGCTGACGCAGCGGCAGCAGCTCGAGGCGCTCCGCACCCACTGGCTCCCCCGGCTGACGGACGCGGAGGCCCGGGTCGAGGCGCGGCGCCTCATTCGCAAGGCCCTCAACTCGAAGAAGCTCGTCGGGGAGCGGGACGCCCTGCTGCGCGCGCTCGAATAGCCCGCCCGCTTGTCCGGGAGGGCTCGCAACAGGCGCAACAGGCAAAGGGCCAGGAGTTGAGAGGGACTCCCCCAGGACTCCAGGCCCTTCGTCACCCTTCAAGCCCTGCTCAGAACATCGAGAGCTCGTACGAGCGAACCGTGCCCGTGCTCTGGCTGTACATCAGCACGTACGGCTTGCCACCCTGCATGAACGGCACGACAGTGGTCGCGCCCGTGAACATCGTGCCGGCGAAGGCGTCGGCGGACGTCGTGCCATCGAGCGCGAGGCGCTTCGTCGAAGCGCTGCCGGTTCCAGGCTGATACGCGAGCACATGGCCCGGCCCATTGAAGGCCAGCGTCTTCAGGTTCATGCCAGTGGCCAGGGTCGCGCTGGAGAGCACGCTCACCCCGTTGGACACGATCCTGTCGTGGTGGATGAGGCCGTTGGCGGCGTTGTACGCCACCAGGTGCGGCGTCCCCCCGATGTCGTAGGCGGCGAAGTGCGTGAAGCCGGTGCCCCACGTGCCCGACCAGGTCGTGGTCGAGTCGCTACCCGTCGAGTTCAGCTTCTCGTGGCGCACGGCGCCCGTGTTCTTGTTGTACAGGAGCAGGTAGTTCTCACCATTCATGACGAACGGTTCGATGCTCGTGAACCCGGCCGGCCAGGTCTTGATGGCCTTGATGATCGGCCCCTGCAGGTTGCTGGGGAACGTGTCGTAGTGCGCGTCGCCCGTCGTGCTGTTGTAGGCGATGAAGTATGGGTAGTTGTTGATGGAGTACGGCGCGAAGTGGGTGAAGCCGGTGCCCCACGTATAGCTCCACACGGTGTTCGTGCCATTCGCGTTCGCGTAGAACTTGTCGAAGTGCACGGCGCCGGTGCTGGTGTTGTACGCCAGTTGATGCGGCTCGCCATTCAGGGTGAAGGGCATGAGTGTCGTCCACCCGGTCCCCCACGTCCCGCTGAACACCTGACGCACGGGACCAGACGTCGGCAGGCTGAGCGACAGGCCATCGACGTGCTCTACGAAGAACACCTGCGGGGTCGGCGACACCGCGGGGTCGTAGCGGACGAAGGTCTGCTCCTTCCTCCCATTGGGGAAGTCCCAGGCCTTGACGCTGCTCGCGGCAATGCCATCGAACGTGCCAATCAGCGAGACGTCTGAGGTCACGGAGACGTTGTAGCGCTGCCCATCGCCAACGTCATTGATGCGCAGCGGGTAGGTCCCTGCCTGATAGCCGCTGAACGCGACCTTGTGCTGGCTGCCCAGCGTGAAGGTCATGCGATAGCCGCCGAGGTTGGCGTCCCACACCTTCTGCGGGGTGTAGCGGCCGTACGCGATCATCATCGCGAACCCGGCGTTCATCTGGCCCTTGATGTAGTCGTTCGTGACGTGCCGCGTCTGGTCGCTGAAGTCACGGAAGGCGGCACCGACGGTATCGTTGACGAGGACGCTGGTGCTCCATGCGCAGGAGCCGTAGACGTCCGGGGCACAGCCCGTGGGAAACTTGCGAACCGTCGTGGACGCCGTGTCGAAGTCCTTGAGCAGCTCGTGGAAGTACATCGGCTGCGCCGCGTTTGCCCAACGGTACTGCTGCGTGACCTGTTCGTAGGCCTTCGTGGTCGCCAGCGGGGGAGTGGCGCCGTTGTTGCCGGCCACGAGGGTGTCCCAGGTCAGCGTACGGTCGGTCAACGCTCGCGGACTGGTCCGATTGGCGAGCGCCGTGTTCACGACCGTGGCGATGGATGTGTCGTAACACCCCCAGGGGCTCATCGACTGCACGTCGACGTCGATCAGGTTGCTCGTCTGGCTCAGGAGCGGCATGCCGAGGACCGTGCACGTACCGCTCGTGCCCGTCGGGCAATCCATCGAGCTGCCGACCTTGATGTCCCCACGGACCTCTCCCAGCACCTCTTCGCCGACGTTTTCGGTGCCCTCCGGCGCGCCACATCCGGCGAACGACAGGGACAACGACAGCAAGCAGGCTGCTCTGAAATACGTCTTCACGGGCTGGGCTCCATTCGAGGGCTGGTGGTCAGCCCCAGGTAAACGCCCAGTGCACGAAACCTTCTCGTGCGATGATTCGTTCCGGTCCGCTGCGACTCCCGGCGGTGAGCGTCAAGGATGAAGGCCTCCACGTGCGGCAGAGTAGGCTCTCGGGCTCATGAAAGGACCGCTCCGCATGGAACAGCCCTACTCTGTATTGCGTGTGGAGGACCCTGATACCGGCAACCGCGCCCGGCTTCACTACACGCGCGACCACCCTTTGCGCAGCTGGATGACCGGGGTGGCGTTTGCCGCGCCGCCGCCCACGCCCATCGCGCTGGGGCTGCGCGGCACGGATGAAGAAGGGTGGGTGCTGGGGGATTTGTGGCTGACGCCGATTACTGTCATGTCCCGTCGCCTGCACACGGCGCTGGTGCAGGCGGGGGTGGATAACCTCGCGGTTTATCCGGCCACGTTGCGCGACCCCCTGACCGAGACAGTCGCTACCGATTTCGTCGCATTCAACCTGATCGGCAAGCGGCCCAGGGCGGAGCCAAGTGGGGCGTTGTTGTTCCGCCTGGCGGAGGCGGTCAATGTCATCTTGATTCATGACTCCGTCCGCCGCGCGGTCGAGGAGGCGGGCATCGACACCCTGGCCTTTGTCGACCCCGAAGATTTCGCGGGCTGAGGAGGAAGGACTCCAGGTGCGCGCCTCCTGGGCGGATGGAGCTGGCCTCGCTCGCGAGGTCGACGCCCTTCAAGAAAACGAGCGCCTCGAAGTGGTGGCCCGGGTCTGTACCGCACCGGATTGTTGAGACACCAGGTTGGTCGTCATCAGGCAGCTTGCTTCTGCATCAGCTCCCGCCAGGCCTCGCCAGCGCGGACGCCCTCAGCTCCGTGTTCACCGCTCCGTGAGAGAGGCGCGCGGGGCTGCGCGCGAAGCCAGCCGGCGCGCACGAACGGCCACGCGCGGAGCACGTTCCGACGCGAAAGCAGGTGGGGCGGGCGCTGGAGGCTGCGCCCCGCGCCTCATGAGCGCTTCGAGGCTCCGCGCGCGGCGTCGACACTCCAGATGCCGGAGCCATGCGCCGCGATGTAGAGGAACACGAAGCAGTAGAGCGCCGCGAGCTCGCCCTTGTTCACGATGGGGAGGATGTTGCCCCCGGCGGGAGCCACGTGCCCGATGAAGAAGGCCACCGCCATGGTGCCGCTGCAGATGAAGGCCGCGGGGCCCGCGAACAGCCCGAGGAGGACGAGCGCGCCGCCCACGAACTCGATGGCGCCCGCGCCGTAGATGATGAACGGCGGCGCCCCGGGGGGCGTGCCGCCGAACAGGCCGAAGAGCTTCTGCAGCCCGTGATGCAGGAACATGAATCCAGTCATGATGCGGAGGAGCGCGTAGATGCGTTCGGCGTGGGGCCGCAGGAATCCCATGGGGACCTCCGAAAATGAGGCGGGCAGCCTACGACGGACCGGCCTCCGGCGCGGCTTCCCCCGGGATGTCCCGGCGTCAACGCGTGAACAGATGCTGCGGCATCCCTCGCGCGACGCGAGGGGCTGCCCCGGCGTCAGCTCTCCTGGATGATGGACAGCACGTTGCCTGCCGGGTCCTTGAACCAGGCAATCACCGGCCCTTCTCCCCGGAAGATGCCCTTCGCGTCGGTGTCCGCGGCGAACTGCGGGTAGCGCTCGAAGCGCACTCCACGCGCGGTCAGCTCGTCGACGACCTTCTCCACGTCCCGCACCGGGAAGTTGAGGATGGTGAACGTCGCGGGGACGTGGTCCTCCTTGGGATAGGCCATGACGTCACGGCCTCCGGCGAGGTGCAGCACCAGCAGGCCGTCCTCCTCCGACACCTTCAGGCCCAGCGTCTCCGCGTAGAACCTCCGCGCGGCCTGGATGTCCTTGACCGAGAACCCGCTGAACGCCTGGGTCTCCCCCAGCTTCACAGTGTCTGCTTCCATTGTCGCGACTCCATCCGGCGAGATGACGCGGTGCAGTTCCTCATGGCCATCGTGAGGGCGCCCGGGACGGCCCGCAGCGAGGGGCACACGCTCCGCTCGGTCTCCCGCACGGTGAGCAGGCCCGCTTGCAAGGCAACGCCCACGCGGCAGCGGGGTTGCGCGGTGGCGGTGCCCCTTCGATAATGAGCCGCATGTTCGCGTACTACATCCGGCTGCGCTGAGCCGCGGCAACGAACCGTCGCCGTGAGTCCGTCCCGCCCACCCGGCGTGGACGCGCCACGCGCACGTGCGTCGCTGCCGCCTTCCGTGCCCCCTTTCCCTCTCGAAAGGTCCGGGCGCGAAGCGCATGCCCCGGGTGCCCTGTGAGTCCTGCACCGCTCCGAGCACGCCCGTCACGGGTGCTCACGTGACGAGCGCGCAGGGTCCCCCGCGACGGACATGAGCCCCCGCCTCGGGCCCTCCCCTGTCGTTCCGGAGAAGGCCTCACCATGCCTCAGCGCAACCCTCGTTTCCGCGGTCCCTCGCAGCACGGCCCCAGCGCCCTCCTCGTCGCAGTCCAGCTCCCCCACGCCGAGGACGCCGAAGTCTCGGCCTCCCTCTCCGAGTTGGAGAGGCTCGTCCTCGGGCTCGGCCTCCGCGTGGCCGGCACCACCCTCCAGAAGCGGCCCAACGCCACGTCGCCCTCGCTGCTCGGAGAGGGCAAGCTGCGAGAGCTCGCGGCCCTCACCGGGGGCCCTGGCGCGAGCACTCCAGGACCTCGCGCGCACGCACGGCCTCAGGAGGCGAGTCCGGAGGCGTCCGGCCCGGACGGGGCGGGGGCGACGCGAGTGGACGTGGTCGTCATCGACTCGGACGTCACTCCGGGGCAGCTCCGGAACCTGGAACTGGCGCTCGGCTGCGAGGTGCTGGACCGCACGGCGGTCATCCTGCGGGTGTTCGAGCAGCGCGCCCGGACGCAAGAGGCACGCCTGGAGGTCGAGCTCGCGCGGCTCGCCTATGAGGCACCCCGCATCCGCGACGACGCCTCGCTCGGAGACCGCGAGGGAGGTGGCGGGCGCGGAGGCCGGGGACATACGAATGTCGAGCTCGCCCGGCAGCGCTCCCGCGAGCGGATGGCCGACCTGCGCCGGGAGCTGGACGCGGCACGGGCCACCCACGCCACCCACCGGCTGCGCAGGAAGGACGTGCCCCTGGTGGCCCTGGTGGGCTACACGAACGCCGGGAAGTCCTCCCTGATGCGGGCCCTGACGGGCAGCGAGGTCCTGGTGGAGGACGCGCTGTTCGCGACGCTCGGCACCACGGTCCGCGCGCTCCAGCCGGAGACGACGCCGCGCATCCTCGTCTCCGACACGGTGGGCTTCATCCGGAACCTGCCGCATGCGCTCATCGCGTCGTTCCAGTCCACGCTCGACGAGGCTCGCGACGCCTCGCTCCTGCTGTACGTCGTCGATGCCGCGGACCCGGAGCTGCTCACGCAGCTCGACGTCACCCGCCGCGCCATCGACGCGCTGGGAGCGGCGGCGACGCCCTCGCTCGTCCTGCTCAACAAGATTGACCGCGTGAGCCCCGAGGGACGAGCGCTGCTGGCCCGGCAGTTCCCGGAGGCCTTGCAGACCTGCGCCCACGACGCGGAGGACCTGCGGCGGCTCCGGGAGAGCCTCGTCGCCTTCTTCGAGGCGGCCATGGCCACCGAGACACTCGAGGTGCCCTACGCGCGCGGCGCGTTGCTCGGAGAGGTCCGGGCCAGCGCCCGCATCGTTTCGGAGGAGTACTCCGAGCGCGGGGTGACCCTGGTCGTGCGAGCGCCGGCTTCCGTGCTCGCGCGGCTGAAGCGGCTCCACGGACGCTGAGGCTCGGGGGACCCGGCTCCAGGAAAGGCCGGGTCTCCTGTACCGGGCCCGTCGCATGAAAATGTATAGTCCGGCCAGCGAGGGGGGCCGTTCGAAGAGGCACGAAGGCTCGCCCCCCCGGGAACAGCGGCCATGCGCAACCTCCTTGTCCTGCTCGCAGTCACCTTCCTCGCGTGTTCTTCGGAACCACCTCCCTCTGACGGCGCGCCCGATGCGGGGTCGGTGGACACGCCTGACGCCGGAAGGCCCGACGCTGGGGTGACCTGTGGCCCTGGAAGCTGCGCGGGTTGCTGCGACAGCGCCGGCCAGTGTCGCGCGGGCACGGAGAACGCCGCCTGCGGCCTGGCGGGGGCGACGTGCAGCGACTGCCTCACCGCCGTCTGCGTCTCCGGACGGTGTGAGACGCCCGTGGAGCCGCTCGAGGGTGAAGCCTGCGTCGCGCCCATCGAGCTGCGCGTGGACTCGGAAGGCTTCGCGAGCGCGACCGTCGACCTGACCGACCTGGCCGACGACACCACCGCGAGCTGCGGCACCGGAGGCGCCGATGCGGTCGTCGCCTTCGACGTGCCGGAGAACGGCACCTATGTCGAGCTCGTCGTGCGCTCGGACGACGAGGGAGTGCGGCCCCTCGTCGCCCTGCGCGGCGAGTGCGCCCAGGGCGGCTCGGAGTCCCGGTGCGACCTCGCCCCGGCGGGCGGCCGGAGCGCGCGCGTCACGACGGTGGCCCAGCGCGGCCGGCTCTTCGGCTGGGTGGAGGCGGTCGGCACCGCGAGCTCCCCGCTGCACGTGGAGCTGCGGCTGTCTCCGGCCGGGGCGGGCGACACCTGCGCCGCGCCTCGCGCGCTCACGCTGTCCGGTGGGAGTGCCACCCTCCGGGATGACCTCCGCCGCTACGCGCCTGACACGCTCAGCTGCGTCGAGGGCGCGCGCGACGCGGTGTACACCTTCACGCTCGTGGCCCCGTCGGAGGTGCAGGTCTCCGTCACCTCGCGCACCCCCGGGTTCCAGCCCGTGCTCACCGTGGACTTCATCTGCACGAGCCCCACCTGCAACGCCTCCAGGCCGGGGACCCCCCGCTTCGAGGGTGAGCTCTACACGGGGACGTACTCCGTCATCGTGTCCTCGGAGACCCTCGCCGCCGGCGAGTTCGACCTCTCCCTCAACACCCGGCCGTCGCCTAGCGGAGAGGTCTGCTCGGAGGCCTCCCTGCTGACCTTTGATGCCAACCGTCAGGCCACCGCCTTCGTGCCGACCGAGGGCCGCGCGAACGACTTCACGCTGGGCTGCATGGACTCGACGCCCGGGCCCGACTCCGTCTACCGCTTCCGGGTGGACCAGACGAGCGACTTCTCCGCGACGCTCAGCGGCAGCTCACTCTCGTCCTCCAACGTGCTCGCCCTGCGCTCCGCCTGTGACGGCGTGGACCTGGGCTGCGGCCCGGCGCTCTCCGTCGCCGACCTCGCCCCGGGCGAGTACTTCCTCTTCACCGATTCGTCCGCCTTCGAGACCCGCACCCTCACGCTGTCGGCGCAGCTCACCGGAGCACGCCCCCAGGGCGAGACGTGCGCGCGTCCCATTCCCATCTCCCTCTCGAATGGCGCGGCCGGCGGCACCGCCCGGGTGACCAACACCATGAGCGGCGCGACGGACGAGATTCCCGAGGAGTGCGGCGCGACGGGCACCGTGCCCGAGCGCGTCTACTCGCTCACCATCGACCAGCCCCTGCTCGTCCACGCCACCGCGACGCGGACGGGCACGAGCGGCTCGCTCGCCCTGCGCATCATGGAGACACGCCACTGCGGGACGCCCTATTCGACGGCCTGCCAGACGGGAGCGACCGCCACCGTCCAGGAGCTGCTCCTCGCGGGCACGTACTTCTTCGTCATCGAGTCGGCCACCGGGGCAGGCTTCACGCTCGACGTGAGCGCGGAGCCCGCGTCCGAAGGAGAGTCCTGCATCAACCCCGCCGGCTTCGACTTCCCCGCGGGGGGCGGCACGCGCACGCACGACGCCAGCACGCAGGGCAGCTCACAGGAGAACGGCAACAGCGCCTGCATGGGCTACGACCTGCCCGACCGCGTGTACAGCCTCACGCTCACCGACCCGCACTCGAACCTGGTGGTGACGGCCACGGCCCAGGGCACGAGCAATGCCCCGGCCCTCATCCTCGTTCCGACCTGCACGGATGTCGTACCCCTGGCTCAGAGCTGCGTGTCGACGGCCCAGGCCTCGCGCGTGCTCCGGCAGACGGCCCTCCCCGCGGGCACATACTTCCTCTGGGTGAAGGGCCCGACAGTCGCCGGCACGGACTACCACCTGGAGGTCTCCGCGACGCCGACTCCGGTGGGCGACACCTGCGCGGTGGCCACCCCGGTGACGCTGTCCGAGGGGCCCGCGGGAGGCACGGCCACCCTCACGGGGACGACCGTGGGCATGGCGGATGACCTCGACTCCTGCAACCAGATCTCCCCCTCCTTCCCGGACCATGTCTACTCGCTCACCCTCGACCGCGAGCTGGACGTGAAGGTGAAGATGACGCCCGCGCAGTCCTCGGCCCGGGGCATGGTGTCGCTCGCCGACGCCACGTGCCGGGCGTCCGGCCGCGGGTGCGGGCAGCGGGGAACGGACGGTGTGACGACCCTGCGCGCGGAGAGCCTGGGGGCCGGCACCCACTTCTTCTCCGTGGACCACACCTCCGGTGGCCCCGATGCCTACTCGCTCGAAGTATCAGCGGTTCCTCATCAGCCGGGAGAGACGTGCGCGAACCCGCTCCCGCTGGTGTTCTCGGAGGGCGCCGCGGGAGGCACCTCGGTCCTCAACTTCGACCCGCGTGACTTCTTCGATGACCCGAGCGGAGGCTGTTTCGGGGACGGGGCGGACGCGTACTTCACGTTCACCATCGACCGAGTGCTCGACCTGTACGTGGCCGTGCCGCGCGATGCGTCCACCGGGGTTCCCCGCCTGTCCCTCATCCGGAGCTGCGGTGAGTCGCTCTCCTGCGAGGCGGTCTACACGTCCTCGGGCCCGTTCGCCCGGGGCAACCTGCAGCCGGGCACGTACCTGCTCGTCGTGGACTTCGAGCAGGCGCGCGAAGAGGGGCCCCTGACGCTCCAGGCCTCGCTGACGCTGCCCACCCCCGGAGACACCTGCGACATCGCCATTCCGCTCAGCTTCGCTCCGGAGGGAGGCACCACCGAAGTGCCAGGGACCTTCGCGGGCGCCTTCGACGACCATCAGGTGGGCTGCTCGGCGCTCTACGAGGACCGCGTCTACACCTTCACCACCACCCAGCCGATGAGCTTCATCGCCGAGGCCACCAACGCCTCGGGCACGAAGGCGCCGTCCCTCTCCCTGCATGGCGGCGCCTGTGACGGCACAGGCACGGAGGTCACCTGCGCCCCTGGCGGTAGGGCGCGGTCGTCCCTCCGCACCACGGACCTGGCTCCGGGCACCTACTATCTGTTCGTGGAAAGGGGGGGCTACGACGCCCCCGACGACTACTCGCTGAAGGTGACCCTGGGAGCGCGGCCGGCGGGTGACGTCTGCGCCAGCGCGCTCCCCCTGGGGCTGCCGACGAGCGGCCCCGGGCACGTCACCGTCCAGGGCGACACGGGGCGCTTCTTCCATGACCTGACGCCCTCCTGCGGGGCTTCGTCTGGAACGCGCAACGCGCCGGACTCCGTCTACACCTTTACCACCACGGAGCGGATGAACCTGCGCCTGTCCACGAAGGCCCTCACCTCCGGCTTCCGGCCCACCGTGTCGCTGCGCCGGGGGTGCACCAGCTTCGACAGCGACCTGCGCTGCGAGTCGACTCCCACCTTCTCGCCGGACACCTGGACGAGCTACCGCGACCTGCCCGCGGGCACGTACTACGTCGTCATCGACGGCTACGACGCCACCCAGGACGGTGCCTTCGAGCTGGTTGCGCGCCTGTCGCCCTCGGGACAGGTGGGCGAGAGCTGCACGAGTCCGGAGCCGTTGACGCTCTCCCAGGGCACCCACGGCCGCGCGACGCTCACCCGCGCGTTCCCCGACTACTTCGAGGACCACCGGGACTGCTGGGGCTTCGACGGCAGCGATGCCGTCTTCGCGGTCACCACCGACCGTCCGCGGCGCCTCCATGCCCGCGCCCTGGGCTCGCCGGCCGTGACGCAGCCGGTGCTGTCCGTCCGGGGCAACCCCTGTGCCGATGAGGCCTCGCAGCTCGCCTGCGAGCGCGCCTCCCTGGACGGCCTCTCCCGCGTGTCCGCCGACCTCCCGGCCGGAACCTCGTACCTCATCGTCAAGTCGCCGCTGGACAACCCGACGGGCACCTTCCAGCTCGACGTGGAGGTCGACGACTTCGCGGCGGGCGACGTCTGCGCGGGCGCGCTCCCCGTGTCCTTCTCGAATGGCGCGGCGGGCGGCACGGCGACCGTCACCCTGGACCCGGCCGCGCTCGGCTCGGACGCGAGGTTGACGTGTGATTCCGGCAACCGGCCCGATGCCTACTTCACCTTCACCACGGACCGCATGCTCAACCTGTCGGCCACGCTCCGTCGCCAGAACACGAGCGACACGTTCTCCATGGGGCTGCTGGCGGGCTGCGCGGGGGCGGAGGCGGTGTGCCGCGCCACCGGCTTCTCCTCGGCGCCGTTGGTGCTCACACGGAACGCGCTGCCCGCGGGCACCCACGTCCTCGTCGTCCGGGGTGGCACGGGCTTCACCGTGGACCTGTCGCTCACCCCGTGAGCGACAGGTGTACCCGCGGTGGCGCGGCTCAATCCCTTACGTCTACGACCATGGTTTGAGCCGAGGCCCGGGTGTGGAGAGGGAGAGCGATTGAAGGTGAGGCCGCCGGGCTAGAAACAATCACCGCAGGCGTAGACACCCGTCGGAACCGCATCGATGAAGCTCGAGCCGGATTGGCAATAGAGGTGCTCCACGTTGTAGAAACCGGGGCCTCCCGAGTAGTAGCAGGGCGCTTGCCACCTTGCCAATCGCGCGCAGTTCCAGACGTAGGACCCCGTGTATCCCGCGGGACACGAGGGTGCCAGCGATTGAGTCTGTTCGGCGACAGGGGAGTCTGGATTCTCCCCGTTGGGTTCTACACCTCCACAACCGGTCAGCACTCCCGCGACAAGCATCGAACCGACAACGAGAACGCGGCTTTGCATGCGGCCTCCGGTACTTCTCGGGTGGGTACCGATGAGAAGCGTAACGCCCCCGCGCATTGACAGGCAAACCCGCCGCGAGTGGTGTTTCTGGTGAGGTATGAATTCTCCAGCCATGACTGACTCTGCGGACTCCCACGTCGTGGGCGCCGGGCGTGAGCCACGCTCAGCCTGTGCGGTTTCGATTCCCGCCGCCTCCGCATCCAGAAGCCCAGCAAACCATCCACTCCCGACGAAAAGGTGCAATCGGATTGCGGAAAGCGGATGAGAGGTGCGACAGAGGGCGAGGTATTGCGAGCAGCTGCTGCCGAGAGTTCAACATCCGAGGAGGCAGTCCCATGAAGATTGCTTGAGCTCAACCCGGAATACCGGGAAGGAGGTGGCACACCCAGGAGCGTGGCAATGAATGGTCGTCACCTGCCCGTCGCAGCTCTCCGCATCGTCCTCGCCTCATGCTTCGCCACCATTGCCGCCTGTGGAGTCAACACGGAGCGCGGCACCCCAGACCTCTCGACGCAGACCGCCGCGGTCACCTCGGGCACCCGGCTCATCGGCGTGCAGTCCGGCCGCTGCCTCGACGTGGCCCAGAACAGCCAGACGTCGGGGCAGGGGCTCAACATCTATGACTGCCACGCGCAGGCGAACCAGCGGTTCCTGTTCACGCCCGAGGGCGAGCTGCGCGTGTTCGACGGCGCCTGGTGCGTCCAGCCAGCGACCTCCAGCGCCGGGGCCCGAGCGGTCATCGGTGCCTGCACCGGGGCCGCGAACCAGCGGTGGGTCCGCAACGCCAACGGCACGGTGGTCCATACGCCGACCTCGCTGTGCCTCGACGTGTCCGGCCAGGCCACCGCCAACAGCTCGCCGGTGGTGGTCTGGAATTGCAACGGCCAGACGAACCAGCAGTGGTCGCTGCCGCCCGACACCCAGCCTCCCACCGTGCCCACGGGACTCACCCTGTCCAACGTGACGTGCAACTCGGCCACGCTCACGTGGTCTCCGTCCACGGACAACGAGGGGGTCGCCTTCTATGACGTCTACCACGACGGCCAGCACATGAAGTCCGTCTCCGCCGCCACGGTGTCCACCCAGCTGACGGTGGTCCCCGGCGCGACCTGGGGGCTGTATGTGAATGCGCGGGATGCGGCGGGCAACGTCTCTCAAGGCAGCGCTACGCTCACCCTCACCCCGCCGCAGTGCCAGGTGGATACCCAGCCCCCCAGTATCCCGACCGGCGTCACCGCCACCGCCCTGGGCACCAGCGTCACGGTGAGCTGGACCGCGTCGACCGACAACGTGGGCGTGAGCGCGTACGACGTGTTCCGAGGGGGCGTGAAGATTGGAACGGTGTCCGGCTCGCCGCCCGGGACGGCTTTCGTCGACAGCGGCCTCTCCCCGAACACGACCTACGCGTACGCCGTGCTCGCCCGTGACGCCCAGGCCAATGCGTCCGCCCAGAGCTCGGCCGTGACAGTCACCACCGGCCAGGCCTGCACGAACGCCGTCTGCTCCGTGTCGCAGGTGGCCACCGACACGGATATCCCGTGGGGCCTGGTGAACCTGCCGGACGGCTCGGTGCTCTACGGCCGCAGGGACGCGCAGAACATCGTTCGCCTGGACCCGGCGACGGGCCAGAAGACGTCGGTGGGAACCCTCCCCAACGTCCAGAGCACCGACGGCGAGGGCGGGCTGATGGGACTGGCCATCTCCCCCTCCTTCTCCAGCGACCGCTGGCTGTACGTGATGCACACGTCCCCCACCGACAACCGAATCGTGCGCCTCAAGTACGAGAACGGCGTCCTCAACACCTCCTCGCTCCAGGTGCTGCTCCAGGGCATCGGCCGCAACAAGTTCCACAACGGCGGGCGCCTGCGTTTCGGCCCGGACGGGAAGCTCTACGCATCGACGGGTGATGCCCAGAACGGCGCCTACGCGCAGGACCTCAACAACCTGGCCGGCAAGGTTCTGCGGCTCAATGCCGACGGCACCATCCCGTCCGACAACCCCTTCGGCAACTACGTATGGAGCTACGGCCACCGCAACCCGCAGGGGCTGGCGTTCGATTCCCAGGGTCGTCTGTGGGAACAGGAGTTCGGCAACTCGGTGATGGATGAGACGAACCTCATCCAGCGGGGTGGGAACTACGGCTGGCCGAACTGTGAAGGAACGGTGTCCCAGGGCGGCTCGGGCTGCGCGACGGCCGGGTACATCGCCCCGAAGCGGACCTACTCCACGGCGGAAGGCTCCTGCTCCGGCATCGCAGTGGTCCGCGACGTCCTCTACGTGGCCTGCGCCCGTGGCTCACGGCTCTACCGCGAGGTCATCAGCGGCACCGAGCTGACCAACGTGCAGCAGTTCTTCGTCGGCACCTACGGCCGGCTGCGCACCGTCGAGCCGACCCTCGATGGCAACCTGTGGATGACCACCACCAACCAGGGCGACAAGGACAGCATCCCCGACAACAGCAACGAGAAGATTTTCCGCGTCGTGCTCGGACAGTAGGGAGCGTTCAAGGCCCCCGGAGCCCAGGAGGGGCCGGGGGCATGGGACGCATGACATTCCGGAGACCTTCGACACGTTCGTCGCGTTCCTCTATCCCCGCCCCTCCGTTCCCCATCCGAACCCCTGCCCCTGGTGGCGCACTGGGAGGTCGTTGCTCGAGCCGGTCAGCGCGCTTGCGGCGTGGGCCCAGAGCCACCGCCCGGCGGTTCAGCGTGCCCGCGATGCCTTTGACCCGGTGGCGGAGGAAACGGGCCGCGGCCGCAACGCGTGAGTCAGGCCCTGCCCGTCAACCGGTAGTACGCGTGGGGGCGCTTCCAGCGGATGAATGCCTGCGCGAGCACATTCATGTTCCACCGGCTCGGCATGTGCTCGAGGACGAACCCCATGTCCTCCTTGAACTGCCTGAGCTGGGCATCCTCGCGTGAGTGCTGACCACTCACGAGCAGCCGGATTTCTGGTGTCCTCCGGCAGAGCTGCGCGAATTCGAAGACCAGCCCGGTCGAGATGTTCGTCGGCAGCGCCCAGGTGGCGTAGTACGCCTTCACCGAGTATGCGACGCCATCCACGGCGTAGCTGATGCGAAACCCTCCGAGCCTGTCATCGATGAGGCCGGCGAGCACGCACCAGTGGTTGTCCTGGAAGTACCTCCTCACCTCCGCGACGTAGTCCGCACGCGAGGGTGGCTTCCGGTGCCGGGTCCGTGAGAGCGCCTCGACGACCAGCTCGTACCCCTGCGCCTCCAGGAGGTCGGGGCCGGTGAGCTGCACGACGCGCACGAGCCGCTGGCATTTCCGGAGCCTGTTCCTCCGGCTCGAGGAGAGACTGTTGACGTCGTAGCGCTCCAGGTCCGCCAACCGCATGACGGGAATGCTGCCGTTCGCGGCATTCGCATCCTCTGGCCTCAGCGCCGCCCGGTAACCCCAGCTCAGCCGGGTGGGCCGGGTCGCCTGCTCCGGCCGCAGGCGCGCCAGCAGATGCACGGGTTGGAAGAACCCGGGCGCTCCCATTTCCTCCCAGGGGCGCCCGCCATGCTCGATGACCCGCGCACCTTCCTTGCGCCGACGCTCCGCGAGCCCCTTCTCCGTGAGGACCTCGAAAGTTGCCTTCGAGGCATCACGTACCTGGGATTCTGACATGACCCTTCAACCCCTTTGGATATGAGCAGACGTGCATGGCCGGCCGCCCGCGGAGACAGCAGGGACGCGCGGCTCGATGTCAGAATAGGGTCACCTCCGCCTCGCGCGGCGACTGGCCGTCAATGCCAAGGACTGTCAATCGAATGACAGCCCGCTTCCTCGGAAGGTGCGCGCGTTCCCGGCCGCCTCGACGCCATCCGCACCGGGTAGGTGTTCTGCGGAATCCTTTGTATCGCCTGCGTGGTCCTGGGCTGGGCCATCCTGGGGCAGGTGTCACTCACCACCCTGCCGGCCCGGTGCGCCTGGGGTGGCACGATGGCCATGCTCGGGCTGCTCGGCCGGAGCCCGCTGGATGAGCATTCCTGGCATGCGCCCCTCGTCGCGGTGGTGACGGCGTTCTGCTTCCCGGTCATCGTGCTCCAGACAGGGGGCTCGCAGAGCCCTCTCTTCTTCCAGGGCTGGTGAACGGAATCCGGGCCGCTTCCGTGTTGGGAAGCGGCCCGTGTGTCCGGAGCGTCAGTTCGTGCTGTAGGCCACGGTGCCGCTGCAGGCGTTGGTGCCGTAGCAGCCGGCGCGCAGCTGGTAGATGCCGTCCGCTGGCGCGGTGTAGGTGATGCGCGAGCCCGCGCCGCAGGTGTCGTCGTTGAAGGCCACCTCGGTGCCGCCCGCGTTCACCAGCCGCAGGAAGGTGTCCTGCGGGGTGTACGCGTTGGGCATCCCGCACGAGCCCACCGTCAGCACCTGGCCGGCGGACAGGATGAGGTCATGGTTGATGGTACCCGTCGTGGCGCTGGCGGTGTTGGCCGCGTCGTAGACGAACGAGCCGGAGCCGCCGCTGGACGCATAGGCCAGGTTGCCGCTGCACGCCCCGTTGGCGTAGCAGCCCGCGCGCAGCTGGTAGCTGCCCCCCTTGCCCGCGGGGACGGTGTACTTGATGTTGGACCCCCTGCCGCCACAGGCGTCATCGCTGACCATCAGCTGCACTCCCTGCGGGTCGAACAGCCGGAGGTAGGTGTCGCCGGTGACGGTGGCGCCCGTCATGCCGCAGGTGCCCACCTGGAGCGTCTGGCCCTCGGTGAGGGTGAAGCGTTGGTCGAAGGTGCCCTGCGTGGCGGACTGCGTGTTCGCCGCACCGTAGAGGTTGCCACCCAGGCTCCATGCGACGGTGCCGCGACACCGGGTGTTGGAGATGCACCCGGCGTGCACCGAGTACGTCCCCGTCCCGCCCGCTGGCACGGTGTAGCGCATGAACGTGCAGTAGTTGCCGTAGCTGAACGCGTCGTCACTGAGCAGCACCTGCGTGTTCGCCTGGTTGTAGAGCCGCAGCACGGTGTCCCCGCTGGCGAAGGCTCCCGGCAGGCCGCACGTCCCGAGGTGCACCGTCTGCCCCTCGGTCAGGTCGAAGTACGCATCGGCCGTATTCACTGTGGCGGACTGGGTGTTGGCGCGGTCATACGTCAGCGTGTTGCCTCCGTACGTCTCGCCACAGAGGCGACGGCTGGTGGACACGGCACAGTACGCGTCGACGGCCGGACGCACGTAGGTGATGTCCTCGCCCCGGCAGCCCGTTTCCGAGCACACGTTGACGAGGTTGCAGCTCCCGTTGGCGACGTAGTCCGTTTCACCGCGCACCAGGATGCCGACGAGCGACTGGTAGCGCAGCTCGTACACACCCGAGCCGGAGTTGCCCCCGAAGGTGTCCGTGGTGGCCACGAAGTAGTCCAGGGTGGCCGCGCGCGGGTCCCGCACGGTTCCGCCCGAGTCAATCTTGTAGGGAATGCCGCTGCCCGAGCCGATGACCGCCACGCCCTGGGCACTCGCCAGGGCCGCGTTCGCCGGGTTCACCGGCGCCGGGGTGAAGCGCGGCGCGGCGGAGCGGTCCAGCCGGACGATGGCATGGTCCAGGACCTTCCCGCCCACCGTCCCCAGCTCGCGCACCACCACCGACGAGCAGCTGAAGATGTCCTGCGTCGTCACCGTCTGCGGTCCGAAGGCCGACGCACGGTAGAAGTTGAAGACCATGCGGGTGTTGGCGCACGTCGAGGCGTTGATGCAATGACCCGCGGTGAGCACCAGGTCGTCGTCGATGAGCGTGCCCGAGCAGTACGCCCCGGTCGGGTCGTCCAGGAAGCGCTCCGTGGCGCAGAGGTTGTACGCCACACCCAGCGCGGGCCCGGTGAACGTGACGTTGTTCGGGTTGGTCGCGTTGATGGCGGACGGACTCATCAGCGCCACCGTGGACTGGTGGGCACGCGCCCGCAGGAACGGGCTGGTGTGCAAGGACACGTCCTGACGGTTGTCGGTGCCGTAGACGACGCTGTCCTGCCGCGTCTCCAGCTCCGGCTTCCCGTCCGCGACGACCTCGGCCGTGGGGCCTCCAGGCTCCGCGGGCTCACAGCCCGTTGCGAGGACGAGACTGCCCAGCAGCGCGCCCAGGACCTGGGCGCGCACTCCGTTTCGAGACTGCCGCATGCGTGGGTACCCCTCGGGGTGTTGTTCGGCCCCGGGGGAACGCACTGCGCACGAATCCTTCTCCTACGACGGCCCCCCCCATTCCTCCTTGCTGTGAAGAGGCCGCCTGGATGGGCTCAACTCAGGGCGTGACGGAGACCAGCGTGCCCGCCCGGGTGTTGTTGTCGTCAATCAGCTCCGCGATGGAGCTCTGCGGATCCACCACCGCCCCCGCGTAGTACGAGCCTGTCGTGGGCACGGACGCCGGGCCCTGCACCGTCAGCACCTGGCACTGGCCGGCGTTGAGGTACGGCGAGGCGGCGTAGCCGACGAAGAAGTCCGGCGAGGGCCCCGTCGGGCCGTTGGGGGTGATGGTTGCGTCCGCCGACAGGTACACCTCCACCGGCGCGCTGCCACTGACGGTGCCCTGGTTGCACACCGTCACGGAGACGGAGAGCTGCTGTCCGGACGTGGCGCTGGCCGGCCCCGAGACCGCGGACACGATGAAGTCAGGCTTGTTGCCCACGCCGATGCGGCTGCCGGTCCGGGTGTTGTTGTTCTCAATCAGCTCGGAGATGAAGCTCTGCGGATCCACCACGGCGCCCAGGTACCAGGCGCCCTCGGTGGAGGCATACGCCGGGCCCTGCACCGTCAGCACCTGGCACTGGCCGGCGTTGAGGTATGGCGAGGCTGCGTAGCCGACGAAGAAGTCCGGCGAGGGCCCCGTCGGGCCGTTGGGGGTGATGGTTGCATCCGCCGATAGGTACACCTCCACCGGCGCACTGCCACTGACGGTGCCCTGGTTGCACACCGTCACGGAGACGGAGAGCTGCTGTCCGGACGTGGCGCTGGCCGGCCCCGAGACCGCGGACACGATGAAGTCAGGCTTGTTGCCCACGCCGATGCGGCTGCCGGTCCGGGTGTTGTTGTCGTCAATCAGCTCGGAGATGAAGCTCTGCGGATCCACCACGGCGCCCAGGTACCAGGCGCCCTCGGTGGAGGCATACGCCGGGCCCTGCACCGTCAGCGCCTGGCACTGGCCGGCGTTGAGGTATGGCG
>NZ_JAAIXZ010000007.1:132978-157238 GCF_010894435.1 Pyxidicoccus trucidator
TCAATCAGCTCGGAGATGAAGCTCTGCGGATCCACCACGGCGCCCAGGTACCAGGCGCCCTCGGTGGAGGCATACGCCGGGCCCTGCACCGTCAGCGCCTGGCACTGGCCGGCGTTGAGGTATGGCGAGGCTGCGTAGCCGACGAAGAAGTCCGGCGATGGCCCCGTAGGGCCGTTGGGGGTGATGGTTGCATCCGCCGACAGGTACACCTCCACCGGCGCACTGCCACTGACGGTGCCCTGGTTGCATACCGTCACGGAGACGGAGAGCTGCTGTCCGGACGTGGCGCTGGCCGGCCCCGAGACCGCGGACACGATGAAGTCAGGCTTGTTGCCCACGCCGATGCGGCTGCCGGTCTGGGTGTTGTTGTTCTCAATCAGCTCGGAGATGAAGCTCTGCGGATCCACCACGGCGCCCAGGTACCAGGCGCCCTCGGTGGAGGCATACGCCGGGCCCTGCACCGTCAGCGCCTGGCACTGGCCGGCGTTGAGGTATGGCGAGGCTGCGTAGCCGACGAAGAAGTCCGGCGATGGCCCCGTAGGGCCGTTGGGGGTGATGGTTGCATCCGCCGACAGGTACACCTCCACCGGCGCACTGCCACTGACGGTGCCCTGGTTGCATACCGTCACGGAGACGGAGAGCTGCTGTCCGGACGTGGCGCTGGCCGGCCCCGAGACCGCGGACACGATGAAGTCAGGCTTGTTGCCCACGCCGATGCGGCTGCCGGTCTGGGTGTTGTTGTTCTCAATCAGCTCGGAGATGGAGTTCTGCGGATCCACCACGGCGCCCAGGTACCAGGCGCCCTCGGTGGAGGCATACGCCGGGCCCTGCACCGTCAGCACCTGGCACTGGCCGGCGTTGAGGTATGGCGAGGCTGCGTAGCCGACGAAGAAGTCCGGCGATGGCCCCGTAGGGCCGTTGGGAGTGATGGTTGCATCCGCCGACAGGTACACCTCCACCGGCGCGCTGCCACTGACGGTGCCCTGGTTGCATACCGTCACGGAGACGGAGATCTGCTGTCCGGACGTGGCGCTGGCCGGCCCCGTTACCGCGGACACGATGAAGTCCGGGCCGGATACGGCGCCCTGCCTCGTGGCGCCCACCTCAACTGCCGGGCCGCTCTCCGCCGGGCGCTCGCACCCAGCCGCCGCCAGCAACACGACCGCTCCAAGAAGGCTTCCAACCCTGCTGCTTCGTCGATTCATGCGCTTACCCCGAGGTGAGAACAGTCAGTCCTGCTGAACGCGCAATTCACGCGAAGGGCGGAATATCAACGCGGGCAGTATGGGAGCAAGCAACGGTGTTGTATAATTGCTATGAAGACACATCAATTGTCTACATCGTCTTACGCTGTCCTTCCGGCGGCCTCGCAGGGCGGTCAGCGCCTGGAACATGGGGGCGGTGGACTTCTGGTGGAGCGCGCCGGTGAGGGGACAGGCCGGGCGACACCGTTGCATGAAATCGACCGCTACCCGCGACAGCGCCGTGAGCGCCTCCAGCGCGGTCCGAAGTGGCACCAGGGCCTCGGCGGGTTGGCCTCGCGCGAGCTGGACGTCCCCCAGCAGCAGCGGCGCCTCGATGCGCTCGGACGACGAAGGCCCCAGGTCCCGCTCCATGCTCGCGAGCGCCTGCTCCACATGACGCCGGGCCTCGTCCACCTGCCCCAGGAAGAGGAGGGCATCCGCCAGGGCGCGCAGCCCCGCGCCATCCATCTCGCCCTTGTCGACCAGGGGCCGCTGGAACGAGACGCCGCGCGCGTGGAAGCCTCGCGCCTCGTCCGGACGCCCCAGGAGGCGCAGCAGCCTCCCCACCTCGTGCACGTCCAGGGCCACGTCCGGGTGTGCGGCGCCATAGACGCGCTCGCGATGCGCCAGGACGCGTCGGACGTGCTCCAGCTCCAGCAAACGCTCGCCCTGCTCGCCCAGGACGCCGAGCCGGTTCGACTTCAGCCCCATCAGCGCCGGGCTGGCGACGTCCACGCTCTTGCGCGCCAGGGCCCAGCTCCCCTCCACGCACAAGAGGGAAGGGGGCCCAGTTGAAGGGGAGGGAGGGAGCAGAGGGGCCGAGGAGGGCCGCTGACTGGAGCGCTTCGAGGCGACGGAGGTGAAGCTGGCCCCCGTCATCTTCGAGGGTCGCCAACGGCTCTCGGTAGACCGCCACTGGCGCGAGGCGGGGCCCGAGGTGTTGCCCACGGGCTCTGGCTGGGAGTTCCCTGGTGACGAGGGGCGGGCTCAATCCACTTTGAATTGTGCTCGTGGGTCCTCTCTGGAAAGTTCCCGGGCTCTCTCGGAGTGTGAACATGAAATGTCCCACCTTCGCAGCCGTGGTCGCCATCTGGGGTGCACTCGTTCTGGGCAGCCTCGCGCACGCGTCCGAGCAAAGCACGGCGACCCGTGCCGAGGGGTTCGTCGGTTGCCTGGACGCGAAGGAGGATACCGCTCTCGCCGGTTCCCTCTGCGCTCGCTTCAGCGTGCCATTGGACTACGCGGACCCGAGCCGTGAGCGGATCGAGCTTTTCGTCCGCAAGTTCCCGGCTCCGGGGCGGTCGGCCGGGCAGGTCTGGCTCGTGGCGGGTGGGCCCGGCGAGTCAGGGGCTTCGTTCTACCCTCTGCTGAAGACCCTGCGGGCCGCCTTCCCGGGATATGACCTGCTGGTCCCCGATCATCGCGGGACTGGTTTCTCGAGCCGGCTCTGCCAGAAGGAGGAGGCCGCCGACAGTGAAGGGGGCGCCGCGCTCCAGGGCGCCGAGTGGGCGACATGCTTCGAGGCGCTGGAGTCCGATTCCAAGCGCACTCGCGCCTTCACCATCACCCACTCCGCCCACGATTTGCGCGCGCTGATGGAGCGATACTCCGCCGGCCGGAAGACGTGGCTCTATGGGGTCTCCTACGGCACGCAGCTGGTGTTGCGCATGATGACGGTCGCCCCGCCGCGGCGCCTCGATGGAATCGTGCTCGATTCCCTCGTTCCTCCGGAAACGACCGAGCAATGGGACCTCAGTCATCGCTCGGCCGTCGTCGACGAGGTGGGCCGCGCGGTTCTCGCGCATTGCGACGCGGACCCGGGCTGCCGTGCTCGTCTCGGGGACTCGGCGGTCGCCGCCATGCAGGGGCTCGTCGACGATCCCAAGTTGTCCGCTGCCGTCCCCGGGGGGCGTCCGAAACTCTTCTTTGGAGCACTGCTGGACAGCCCGGAGCTGCGGGCGCGGATTCCCCTCGTCCTCTCGGGCCTCAGAGGCGGAGACCTCGAGCCGTTGCGGCAGGTCCAGCATGACCTGGAGGCACTGGGCGCCCAGTTCGACCGTTTCCCGCAGGCATCGCTTTCCATCCCGCTCGTCAGCGTCATCAGCGCATCCGAGAACAACGCCCGGCCAGGCCTCACCAAGGCCCAGGTGGAGGCCGAAGCCGCCCGGTTCCTGTTCGTCAGCAGCCTGCCGGGTCAGCTCGTCGGTCGCACGTCACTGGCCTATCCGCGCGACGAGTGGTTCGGCCGGTCTCCAGCCGCTCTTCCGCCGGTCCTGGTTCTCCAGGGCGACATGGACCCCAAGACGCCCCTTGCTGGCGCCCAGGCCCATATCCGCCTCCTGCCCGAAGCCGCTGGCGTCAACCTGTTCACCGTCAAGGGTGGGCCGCACTTCCTGCTCTTCACGGCGCCAGATTGCTTCAAAGCCGCGGTGAGCACCTTCGTCCAGAAGCGGCGTGCGCCTCGTGCGGCTTGTTCGATTTGACTCCCGGGCTTCAGGCTCCGACCACCGGGCCGATGGCTCCGATGAAGGCCGGGCGACGCAGTGGCTCGACGCCGTTTCCCGAGACACTGCGCGCCTTCGCGGTGCGCTACGCCGAGCACACCGTGGCAGCGGGTGGGACGCTGACGGACGCGGCGCAGTTGCGGCGAAGGCTGGGGTGCTGACGCTCACCCGGGCCGTGCGAGTCTTTGCATGCGCTGCCCCCGTGGACATGCGCATTGCTTCGTCACGCGCAGGCGAGCGCGTGACGAATTACTCCGACGCCAGGCTTCCTCTTGTCTGGCGACGACTTCCGGCTTCAACGCGCGAGCCGCGTCAACTCAGTGCATGCACGTGCCGTACGTGGCATGCGTGGAGATCCGGGTCCTGCTGGTTGTCGTCGTGGAGGTCTCGTAGGTCTCCTGGGTGGTGTAGGGCGGGTTGCCGCAGCTATTGTAGTGGTCGGTAATGCGGTACACGTTGCAGGTCACGGCATAGGTCGCATAGACAGGGTATTCGCACCAGTTGCCCACCTGTCGGTACTCGCCATAAGCGATATAAGTACCGGTCTGCGTCGTCGAGCAGTTGCGAGTCACCGTGCCTTTGTCATAGGTGGCGGTGAACGTGCAGTCACTCGCGCAGCTGGAGCAGGTCTCCCCACCGTCGCAGACGAGGTCCCCACAGTAGCCAGCCTCTTGCCGGCAGGCTTCGTAGCCCCATTGGCATTGACGCTCCAACAGCTCGCGCAGGTACGGGTCCCCCTCGTAGCTCGCATTGACCATGCACTGCTCATACGGCCACATGCATGGGTCGTAAGGCGGGCCCATCTGCGCGGAAGCGCTCCAGGGCGACACTGCCACGGCAACGGCAAACACCGCGAAGATCCAGGTCTTCATGTGCTCTTCCTTCGAGAGGCACGAGCGCCTCCCTACTTGCGGGAGGCCAGGATGATCCCCCAGTGTCCGATGAGCCCACGAGGAAGAAAACGATGCAGGAAATGAGCAGAAGACGGATAGGGAGTCTGCCTCGACGCCGAGGGCACCCCCCTCCCGCGCAGTGGCTCGGCGCCGGATGACGAAGCGAGCGCGAAGGACGCGCTAAGGTGCAACCCATGCGCGGTGAGTGGACCTTGGCGACGAAAATCCTCGCGGCAGTGGGCGCCGTGGGGGCGGTGGGCTTCCTCCTGGCTCTAGACTTGGAGCGCCGTGACATCCGGATGGTGACCAAGGCGCTGCCCATGCTCTGCCTGCTCCTGTGGCTGTGGCCGCCGCGGGAGCGCTACCCCCGGTGGATCTTCTCCGGGCTTGTGCTCTCGCTGCTCGGAGATCTGCTGCTGGAGCTGGGGCCGGCTTGGTTCCTGCCGGGCCTGGGCGCCTTCCTGTTGGCACATGTGAGCTATTCCGCCGCGTACCTCTCCGTGTCGCGACGCCCCCGTCTGGCGCGGGCACTTCCCTTCGCGCTGCTGGGTGTGGGGGCCAGCGTGTTCCTGTGGCCGGGCCTCGGGAGCCTGGCGCTGCCTGTGACGCTCTATGTCGCCGTCATCTGCACGATGGGCTGGCGCTCGGCGGCCATGATGGGGAACCCGGTGCTGGCCCGGCGAGCGCAGTGGATTGCGCTCGCGGGCGCGCTGATGTTCACCGCCAGCGATGGGTTGCTCGCCGTGAAGCTCTTCGTGCGTCCACTGCCCGGCGCGAGCTACGCCATCATGTTGCTCTACTGGGCCGCGCAGGCTTGTATTGCCGTCTCGGCCCGCGAGGCCCTGGCTTCACCCTCCCATGTCTCCTCTCCGGGGCTCGCGTCACCGAGCGCCTGAAGCGAGGCGCTCGCCCGTCGCTCAGGGCCTTGCGCCCAGGCGCTGCCCTCTCGCGCAGGTCCCCTGGTTCATGAGCCCGGAGCGGGTGAACTCCGAAGGATGGCAGGCGGTGCAGGAGGGCGGGCCGCAGCTCGGGGTGGGCTTCGTGTCGTAGGCGTCCACGAGCGTGTAGTTGCTGGCACCCGCCCAGGTCTCGAACAGGGAGTAGACATCGCGCACCGTCGTGGAGGTCAGGGTCTTCTCCCAGAGCAGCGCGCTGCCCACGCGTCCCTGGCTCGCCGTCGGGGTGCTGGAGGTGAGCCACGTGGGAGTCGTTGCCGCCCCCTCCCACGTCCCTGTCTGGGTGAAGGTCGGCCCATAGCCATTGCTCCCCTGGGTGTAGTCGGAGACCGCGATGCGGAGCTGGGGGCCACAGTTCATGAACTCCGCGGCCACGTCGATGAGGGCCGCGCGCGGCAGAATCGAAACCGAGCGCCACGTGTCCGTCGTCGACCAGGCATTCTCATACCAGAGCCGCGTCGAGCCGACGCCGTTCACGAGGTCGCTCGTCGCCAGGTAGAAGTCGGCCGTCGACTTGTTCGCGGTGAGCGACAGGGAGACGGCCCCCGTGCCGGAAGGAGAAACCGGCCCCCCATACCCGGAGACGACGACGGGCCAGTAGTCGTTGGCGTTCGCCGGCTTCTCCGCCACGAGCCAGCCGAAAGAGTCGTCCGGGGTGCAGGTCGGGGAGTAGGGCCTCCGATACTGATACCAGGCGACGCGGATGATGGGCGGGTTCCCAAACGTTCCATTCGAGACGGCGATGGAGGGGTTGCTGAGGGTGTAGATGGAGCACATCGACGAGAGGTTGACGACGTAGGCGGTCGGGATGGAGGTCGTCTGGGTGAGCGGAAAGCTCGCGTGAAAGACGTAGCTGGTGGAGGACCAGGCCAGATGGACGATGTCGCCCAGCGTGGTGATGGACGTGTCCGTTCCGAATTCGCTCGTGTAGTCGGACGTCACCTTGAAGGCGGCGCCCCAGCTGCCGGCCGGGCCCCTGGAGCGGTAGTAGACGTGGTTGTAGCCGTTTCCGCCCGCATTCCTACGGATGTACACGACGCCCACCGTGCCGTTGTCCGCACTGGCGATGGACGGAGCGAAGGCCGCGCTCGTATCCAGCGCCAGGGGCGCGCTCCAGGCGACTCCGTCCGGCGAGGTGGCGTAATACACCGTGCCGCCACGGGCCCAGACGGAGTGCAGGCCGCTCGTGGTCCACACCAGCTTCTTTCCTCCGGTGGATGACAGGACCGTGTTCGTGGAGGGATTGGTATAGGCACTGAGCGTGGTCGTCGTCACCGCCTGCACGGCCTCGCCGAGAGGCTCTTCGGACGAGGGCCCGCTGTCTGGCGTGCAACCGCCAAGCGCCGCCAGACAGGAGAAGAGCAGCAGGGCACGGAGCTTCCTGGATACTTTCATGGGGCACCTTCGGGGGAGGGGCTTTGATGAGGCGGTGCAATCCTAGCGAATGTTTATATTCACGATGAGTGAAGGTGCCCGGTTGCCTTCGCGCCTGGGCGTCGGTTTTGACCCGGATCCGGCCGAAGCGTGCTACAGCCCAGGTCTCACGCGGAGGACGTCCGCGTGCGGCGCGCCCCCGCGCGTCAGCCCATGGCGCATGCGTGGGCGTGGAGGGTGACTGATGCAGCCAGGTTGCGTCTCGGGACGCCTTGTCTTCGTGGTGCTCTGCGGTGTCTTCGTCCTCGCGTGCGAGCAGAAGAGCGCCCTGCCGTCCTCGGCGGAGGCGGTCTCCCTGGCGCGGGCCTACTTCCCCGAGCTCGCCGCCGAGGTGGCGGCGTCCCCCGGAGCCGCGCCCGCTTCGGCCGCGCAGGCCCGTGCGCTCACCGCCCAGCTCACCGGGAGCGGCTCGCTCGCGCTGACGACACGCGGGCTGACCTTCCACGTCGCGCAGACGCCCGGCTCCGGCGACGCACCGGCGCTGCGCCGTGAGCGCGCGGCGGCCTTCGCGGGCGAGCGACACTTCTGGTTCCCGGTGGGCGCCTCCACCGAGGTGGCGCAAGGCTGGCGGACGTCGCGCCTGGAGGAGGCCTGGGTGGTGGATGGCTCCGAGGGCCTCCACCGCGCGGAGTACCACGTCACGCTCCCGCCCTCGGTGCGCCGCCTCCGTGACACCGGTGAGTACGTGGAGTTCCTCGACGCGCAGGGGCTGCCCGTCCTCCGCTTCCATCCCTCCGAGGTTCGCGACGCCCGGGGCCAGTCCCGCCGTGGCGGCGTGCGGCTGTCGGGCGTACGCGAGACCTCGCTGGCGAACGTGTTCGAGGCCGAGGGCCCGCGGGTGGGCCTCGTCACCGACGTCTCCCTCGAGGGGCTCGCCGCGCCGCTGGTGGTGGACCCGGGCTGGTCGTCGACGGCCACCATGGCGACCGCGAGGGCCCAGCACGCCTCGCTGCTGTTGCCCGACGGCGACATCCTGGTGGCGGGCGGCGTCAACCGGACCGGGTTCGTGACTTCCGCCGAGCGCTTCGACCCGGAGACCGGCACCTGGGCCTCGGCCGGCAATCCCGGCATCCAGGGCAACGTCGCGGTGGGCGTCATGCTGCCCACCGGAAGGGCGTTCATCATGACGGATGGCAGCCTGTCGGCGCGCATCCATGACGCCGCGACGAACACCTGGTCCGCCACGGGGGCGATGGCCGCGACTCGCAGCCTGCCCACCGTCACCGTCCTGCCCTCGGGGCAGGTGCTCGTCGCGGGAGGCTCCAACCTGAACACGGCGGAGCTCTACGACGCAGCGACGAACACCTTCACCGCCACCGGCGCCATGTCCGTCGTCCACCGCGCCCACACCGCCACGTTGCTGAGGGACGGGCGGGTGCTGGCGGTCAGCGGCTTCAACAGCGTCGATGGAGAGGTGCCCGTCGCGGAGCTCTATGACTCCGCCTCTGGAACCTGGTCGCTGGCGGCGTCGCCCCTGGTGCCCCGGCACTACACAGCGGGGACGTTGCTCCCCGATGGCCGGGTCCTGCTCGTGGGCGGCTTCACGGCGGGGGGCGTCACCACCCACGCGGAGCTCTATGACCCGGCGGCCAACACGTGGACCGCCACCGGTGCGCTCCTCCATCCCCGAAACGGGCACACGGCCACCCTGCTGCCTGGCGGCAAGGTCCTGGTCCAGGGCGGCTCGAACGCGGCGCGCGACGTGCAGCCCGTCTCGGAGCTGTATGACCCGGCGACGGGAGCCTGGTCCGCCGCCGGCACGATGGCGGTGCCTCGCGAGAATGCCACTGCCACCCTGCTGCCGACCGGCCAGGTGCTGGTTGCCGGTGGCTACAGCTCGAACCCGAGCCTGGCCTTCTTCGCGGACGTGGAGCTCTACGAGGCTTCCAGCGAGCGGTGGGCTCCTGCCGGCAATCTCGCGCAGGGCCGGAGCTCGGCCTCCGTGCTGCTGCCTTCCGGCCAGGTCCTGGTCGCGGGGGGGCGGGGCGCGGGTGCCGTGCTGGGGACGGCGGAGCGCTACACGCGCTCCAGCAACGCCTGGGCTCCCGCCGCCTCCCTGGCCACCGCGCGCGAGCGCGCCACGCTGAGCCTGTTGCCGTCCGGCCGGGTGCTCGCCGTCGGCGGGGCGAATGGTGGTGGGTCGCTGGCCTCGGCGGAGCTGTACGACGCCGTGGCCGAGGCCTGGACGTCCGCGGGCTCGATGGCGACCGCCCGGGACGGGCACACCGCGACGGTGCTCGGCTCGGGCCAGGTGCTCGTGGTGGGCGGCGCGGGCACCGGGGCGACGGAGCTGTATGACCCGGCCGCCAACGCGTGGAGCTCCGTCGGGCCGGCCGCCACGCCCCGCGCGCGCCACGCGGCCGTGTTGCTGCACGATGGCCGGGTCCTGGTGGCGGGTGGCGAGAATGGGGGCGTGCAGCTGGCGTCCGCGGAGCTGTATGACCCGACCTCCAACACCTGGGCCCCCGCGGCAGGCCTCGCGGAGGCACGGTCCTCCTTCACCCTGACGCTGCTGCCCTCGGGCCGGGTGCTGGCGGCGGCGGGGACCTCGCTGGCGGGGGAGCTGGAGTCGGCCGAGGTATATGACCCGGCCTCCAACACCTGGAGCCCGGCGGGGGCGCTGGGCACCTCGCGCGCCTTCCATTCCGCCGCGCTGCTGCCGTCGGGCCGGGTGCTCGTCGCGGGAGGGCAGGGGGCGGGGGGAACGGTGCTCGCGAGCGCGGAGCTGTACGACGGCGCGACGAACACCTGGATGCCCGCGACGAGCCTCGCCGCCGAGCGGATGCGCTTCGACACCGTCGTGCTGCCCTCGCAGGAGGTGCTCGCGGTGGGGGGGCAGGGCGCCGGGGGCGCGTGGCTGGCAAGCGCCGAGCTGTATGAGGACACCGGGGCGCAGCCGGGCTGGCGTCCGGTGGTGACGGGGCCCGACGTGGTGCTGAACACCTGCTCCGCCCGCATCACCGGCACGCTGTTCCGGGGCATCTCCGGAGCCAGCGGGGGAGACCACAAGGACTCCGCGACGAACTTCCCGCTGGCGCGGCTGCAGGCGGCCGAGGGGCGCCGGCTCTGGTCGTTGGAGGGCACCGAGATGTCCGACACCGGCGTGACGGTGTTCATTCCCGCGAGTGCGACGCCGGGCGCCTACGCGCTCTCTGTCTTCGCCAGTGCGATTGGCGGCGGGCGGATGGTGACGGTGGTGCAGAACGCCGCGCCGGTGGCGCAGGACCTGACGGCCTCCACGCCGTACGGCGTGCCCGTGAATCTGACGCTGGTGGCGACGGATGCCGAAGCGGGGGCTCCGCTGAGCTACGTCATCGTCACCCCGCCGGCCCACGGGACGCTGAGCGGGACGCCGCCCTCCGTCACGTACACGCCCAACCCGGGCTACGTGGGGCCTGACAGCTTCACCTTCCGCTCGCGGGACTGCGGCCTGGACAGCAACGTCGCCACCGTGACGCTCGGCGTGGTCGACCAGACGCCTCCGAGCCTCACCTGCCCGGCGGACTTCGTCGTGGAGGCCACCGGGCCCGCGGGGGCGCAGGTGACGTATCCCCCCGCCACCGTGAGCGACGAAATCACCACGAATCCCACGGTGACGTACTCGCCGCCGTCGGGGAGCACCCTCCCGCTGGGGACCACGACAGTCACCGTGACGGCGGAGGACGCGGCGCGCAATCGGGCGACGTGCACCTTCCAGGTGACGGTGGAGGACTCGACGCCCCTGGAGCTGACGTGTCCCGCGAACATGGTGGTGGAGGCGACGGGCCCCTCGGGCGCCAGCGTGACGTACACGCCGGCCACCGTCTCGGGGCCGGGCACGCCTGCTGCCACGGTGACGTACTCACCGCCGTCGGGAAGCACCCTGCCGCTGGGAGACACGACGGTGGAGGTGACGGCGGAGGATGCGGACGGCAACCAGGTCTCGTGCACCTTCCTGGTGACGGTGCGGGACACGACGCCTCCGACGCTGAGCTGTCCGGAGGACGTGCGGGTGAGCTCGGACGAGGCGGATGGCACGCCCGTGACGTACGCGCCGGAGTCCACGGACGCGGTCTCCACCCCCACCGTCACCGCGTCGCCCGGGTCCGGCTCCCGCCTTCCCCATGGCGTGACTCGCGTCACCGTCACCTCGACGGATGCCGCCGGAAACTCCGCGCAGTGCGCGTTCGACGTCACCGTCCAGGCCCAGGTGGTGTCCATTGCCGGCGGCGCCTGTCAGGCCGCCGGTGGAGGCGCGAATGCGGCGCTGGTCGTCCTGTCGGTCCTCGCCCTGTGGGCGGGGCGCCGGCGCGGCCGGGAGCGGGTCTCCCCGTGAGCCTCCGGAACCTCCTCGTTCGATTCTCCAGCTCGAAGGACCTTCCCTTGCTTGAATCAGCTCGGACTTGTGTGCTCGTCGCGGCCCTGGTCGCCACCAGCGCCTCGGGGCAGACGCTCTCCAGCCCGTTGGTGGCGTTCGATGCGGAGCGGCTGCGGCTCAGCGCCGCCGCGACGGACTCGCTGCTGGTGGACTCGGGGCGGGTGCTCTCGGAAGGCGGCTATCGCCTCAGCCTGCTGGCCAACTATGAGCGCGGCATCCTCGTCCTGGAGGGCAGTGATGGGGTCGACCGGTCCATCCTGCACTACCGGACCTCGGCGTGGCTGATGGGGGCGTGGTCTCCGGTGGACCGCCTGGAGCTGTCCGCCCGGCTGCCGGTCATCATCTCCCAGGGCGGCCATGGCGCGGCGACGCTGGCGGGGGTCTCCGAGCCTTCGTCCGCGGGGCTCGGGACGCCGGAGGTGGGCGCGCGCTACTCGCTGCTCCGGCGCGAGGAAGGGGCGCCGGTGTCCCTCGCGGTGGGGCTCGACGTGGGGCTTCCGGGAGGCCGGGCGAGCGCCTTCGGGCGCCAGGAGCATTGGGCCGGGTTCCAGCTCTCGCCCCGCGTCTCCGTGGGGCGCGAGGTGGGGATGTTCGCGCTGGGTGCCAGCCTGGGCGCTCGGGTGAGGTCGACGGAGGTCGAGCCCGGTCGCGACGTGGGCACCGAGCTCGAGCAGGGGTTGATGGTGGCCACCCGGGGAGACGGCCTGCGCGCCGAGCTGGCCTTGCAGGTGGCGGAGTCGCTGGTGCACCCGGATGTGGCGGTGGAGCTGCTCGGAGGCGTGCGGCTGCCCATTGGCGGTGGCTTCGAGCTGAATGCGCTCGCCGGGCATGGCTTCACCGACATTCCTGGGACGCCCTCGTGGCGTCTGGGTGCGGGGATTGCCTGGGCCCACAACCCTCCGCCCGAGGACGTCTGCAAGGGAGGACGGAAGCACACGCCCGAGCAGTGCCCTGACTCCGATGACGATGGTGACTCCGTGCCCAACAAGTCGGACCGGTGTCCGCTGGAGGCCGGGTCGCCGGACAACGCGGGGTGCCCGGACCAGGACTCGGATGGCGATGGTGTCGTCGACCGGCTGGACCGCTGCCCGAACGAGGCGGGGTCTCCGGACCACGACGGTTGCCCGGCGCCTGATTCGGACGGAGATGGCGTGCCGGATGCCACGGACAAGTGCCCGAACGAGAAGGGGACCGTGGAGAACCAGGGATGCCCTGCCGTACAGGACACGGACGGCGACGGCGTGCCGGATGCCACGGACAGGTGCCCTGACGAGAAGGGCGTCGTGGAGAACCAGGGATGCCCGGCCGTGCAGGACGCGGACGGCGACGGCGTGCCGGATGCCACGGACAAGTGCCCGAACGAGCCGGGAGTGGCGAGCCGGCAGGGCTGCCCCGAGCCTGTCGCGCCTCCGGTCGCGGAGGAGCGGCTCTCCCTGGCGAACCGCAAGATTGTCTTCCCGGTGGGTCTCTCCGAGATTCAGGGAGACGGCGCACGCGAGCTGGATGCGATTGCCGAGCTCCTGAAGTCGCGGCCCGGCGTCTCACTCCGCATCGAGGGCCACACGGACAGCACGGGACCGGAACAGCTCAATCAGACGCTGAGCCAGGAGCGCGCGAATGCGGTGCGGGCCTACCTCATCCAGCGTGGCATCGCGGGCTCTCGCCTCGAGGCCCGGGGCTACGGTCCGTCGCGCCCCGTTGCATCGAACGACACGCCGGAAGGCCGGACCGAGAACCGCCGCGTGGAGTTCATCGTCACGCAGTGACGCCGAAGGGCCCCGCGCCTCGACCGAGGCGCGGGGGCCCGCCCCAGGAAGTGTGAGGGTTTCAGCGCACCAGCCCTGGGTGTGAACTGGTTAACAGCGCTGTCGTACGAGCACGCGTATTGACACTCCAGAGCCACCGGCAACCCGGCGGAAGGCCGCCGGGTTTGCCGACGGCTCGCGGTCCCCCCGGGCCGCGACCGAGCGCAGGGAGTGATGACCTATGTGGCGAGCAGCCCACCCGTACGCGCGCACGCCCGTCCGGAGCGCGGAGCCGTGTCGTTGCGAGGCGTTGACCGGGCCGTTGCGCGCGAGCGTCACGGCCACCCAGGACCCCGTGGGAAGGAGCGCCGCGGTGGGGTTGGGGCGGGCCAGGCTCAACAGTCCAGCTCGTGAGGCGGGAGCCTCGGGTTCATGGACATGAAGCCGCCTGAAGCAATTGCAGACACGGAGACCTGCGAGCCAGTGGCCCCGTGTGCTCCGGTGGCGCTGCCGTCCCCACCCGTGCGGACGCTCGCCCCAGACGCGGTGGTGGCAGGGCGTTACCGGGTGCTGCGCTTCATCGCGGAGGGCGCGATGGGCGAGGTCTACGCGGTGGAGGACCTGGCGCTGCGCGAGCGAGTGGCCCTCAAGCTCATCCGCGCGGAGTACGCCACCCGGCCCCAGTCCGCCGAGCGCTTCCGGCGCGAGCTGCTCCTGGCGAGACGGGTGACACACCCCAACGTGTGCCGGGTGTTCGACCTGGGCCTGCATTCGGGCACCGGCCCGGAGGGCTCGCCGCGCGAGATGCCGTTCTTCACCATGGAGCTGCTGGAGGGGCTGACGCTCCGGGAGCACCTGATGCGGCACGGGCGGCTGGCACCGGACGAGGCCCTGCTGCTCGCCGGCCAGATGGCCGCCGCGCTCGACGCGGCGCATGCGGCAGGCGTCATCCACCGCGACTTCAAGAGCGGCAACGTGATGCGGGTCCAGGCCCCCGGCGCGCCAGGGGGGGTGCGGGTGGCGGTGACCGACTTCGGGCTCGCCTGGGGCGTGCCGCGCGAGGGCGAGGCCGCCGCCTCGTGCGAGGGCGCCTTCCTGGGCAGCCCTGGCTATATGTCCCCCGAGCAGGTGGCGTGCAGGCCCGTGACGCCCGCCTCGGATGTGTACTCCTTCGGGGTGGTGCTCTTCGAGCTGGTGACGGGGCGGCTCCCCTTCGTGGCGGACGTGCCGCTCACGGCCGCCTTCAAGCGTCTGCACGAGCCTCCGCCCGCGCCGCGCACCCTGGTTCCGGAGCTGGCGCCCGTCTGGGATGACGTGCTGCTGCGCTGCCTGGCGCGCACGCCCGAGTCGCGCTTCACCAGCGCGAGCCAGGTCGTCTCGGCCTTGAGGGAGGGCTCGCGCGAGTCGGACCCGCCGGAGCGGGCCGCGGCACGACGGTGGCGGTGGCCACGAATGACGCTCGTCACCACCTCGCTGGCGGTGGCGAGCCTGGGCGCGACGCTCCACCCGCCAGCGGGCGGGCCCGCGTGGCTGGCGGCGTCCGTCACCTCTCCGGGCGTGGTGGCTCCGGTGGCGCGCCGGTCCGTGGCGGTGCTGGCGCCGCGCAACCTGTCCGCCCGGCCAGACGCGGCCTGGCTGTCCACCGCGCTGGTGGAGATGCTCTCCGCGGAGCTGACGGCGGGCGAGCACGTGCGCGTGCTGTCCGGTGAGGACGTGGCGCGCATGGACCGTGAGCTGGCGCTGCCCGAGGGCGAGAGCCTCGCGGCGGACACGCTCGAGCGCATCCGCGTCCACTCGGGCGCTGACCTGGTGCTGACGGGCGGGTACCTGCTGCTGGCGCAGGAGGGCCGGGTGGCGCTTCGGTTGGACCTGCGGCTCCAGGAGTCGGCGAGCGGCGAGACGGTGGCGCAGGTAACGGAGACGGGGACGGAGCGGGACCTGCTGGCGCTCGTGTCACGGGTGGGCGAAGTGCTGCGCGTGCGGCTGGGCATGGCGCCGCTCACCACCGAGCAGGTTCGGAGCGTGCGCAGCTCCCTGCCCGCCCGTCCCGACGCCGCGCGCCTCTACGCCGAAGGGCTGGCCGCACTGCGCCGGTGGGACGCGGCCACCGCAGTGGTGCGGCTGGAGCGCGTGGTGGAGCTCGAGCCCGGCTTCCCCCTGGCTCACTCGGCGCTGGCCGTCGCCTTCAAGCAGCTCTTCCTGGACGAGCGCGCGAGCGAGGCCGCGCGGCGCGCCTACGCGCTGTCCGGCAGGCTGTCCCGCGAGGAGCGGCTGTTGGTGGAGGCGCGCCACCACGAGGCGCGGGCCAGCTGGGGGCACGCCATCGAAGCGTACCGCACTCTCTTCGACTTCTTCCCCGACAACGTGGAGTACGGCACCGCGCTGGTGTCCGCGCAGGTCTCCGCGGGACAGAACCGCGAGGCGTTGGCCACCCTGGACTCGCTCCGCCGCCTGCCCCCACCCCTGAGCGAGGACGCGCGCATCGACCTGGTGGCGGCGCTGGCCACCAGCGCCGCGGGTGATTTCGCCGCCGCGCGCCGGCACGCCGCGGGCGCAGTGGCCCGGGCCCGCCGGGCGGGCCAGCACCTGATGGTGGCCCATGCGCTCATCTCCGAGTCGTTCGCCCTGCGCAACCAGGGGGAGTCCGCTCGAGCGGTGGAGTTGATGGAGGAGGCGGAGCGGCTGTTCCTCACCGAGGGGGACCGGGGGGGCGCGCTGCGGGCCATGCTGGGGCGCGCCATCGCCCTCACGGACCAGGTGCGCTTCCACGACGCGGAGGCGGTCTATGCGGACGCGCTCCGGGCGGCGCGCGAGTTCCGGGGCACCACGCTGGAGGCGGAGACGCTCGTCAACGCGGGATGGCTGCGCTGCCACCTGGGCTACCAGGCCGAGGCCCTGCGCTTCACCGAGGATGCGCGAGCGCTCTTCCAGCGCCTGGGGCTTCACCTCGACTTCAACTCCTCCACCATCCAGCTCGGCATGGTGATGCGGCGCCGGGGCGAGCTGGACGCGGCGCAGCGCCTGCTGGAGAAGGGGGCGGAGGCCGCCCGCTCCACAATCCAGGACGACTATCACGAAGCGTGGGCGCACTATGAGCTGGGGCTCCTGCTGCTGGACCGGGGGGAGCCGACGCGAGCGCGCGAGCCGCTGGAGCGCGCGCTGGCGCTGCGGCGGGAGCGCGGGATGGGGGCCTTCGTGGAGGAGACGGAGCTGGCGCTGGCGCGGCTGGCGCTGGCGGAGGAACGGCCCGAGGAGGCGCTCTCCCGGGCGGAGTCCGCGCGCTCCGCGTACGCGGCGCAACGTACGGTGGACAAGGAGGGGCTGGCGTCCGCCCTGGTGGCAAGCGCGCTGCTGGCGCGTGGGGACGTAGCGGGTGCGCGACTCGCCATGGACCGGGCCCGCGCGCTGGCAGGCAACGGGGAGAACGCCTTCATCGCCGCCGAGGTGACGCTCACCGCCGCGCGGCTGGCGGCACGGGCGGGGACCCCCGAGGAGCAGCGAGTGTCGGCGGGCGAGCTGGACGCCCTGGTGGCGCGTGCGACCACCGGAGGCATGGCGGGCGTGGCGCTGGAGGCGCGGCTGGCCCGGGTGGAGCTGGTTCGTTCCGAAGGGGGCGCGTCCCTCGCGGAGTCGCGGGCCATCCAGGCCGAGGCAGACAGGTTGGGCTACGCCGGCCTGGCCCGCCGCGCCCGCATGGTCGCCCCGCGCTGAGCCGCTGTTCCACTGAGCGGGCCCGGCGGGAGCTGATGAAGTCGAAGCAGGTGGCCTCCCGCCGACTCCAGACAGGACGAAGCCCCAGGCTCCTCGCGGAACCTGGGGCTTCTTGCGTCAGGACTGTCAGCTTCGGACTACTCCGCCCACCAGGTCTCGGTCAGCACGCTGAAGCCGTTCACGGTGTCGACGAAGATGGAGACGGTGTGGCTGCTCCACGGGTCATCCGCGTAGGTGAAGATGCAGCCCTTGAACGAGCGCCCCGCGATGCGCGCGTCGAGGTTCGCCAGGCCCGCGTTGATGACGCTGGCGGAGATCTGGCTGCTCGCGTTGACGTAGTTCAGCGTGGACACGACCTTGGCGCGCACCTCGGTGGCGTTGGCCAGGTTCGGCCGGATGGTCGCGCCAGACGGGACGCTGCTGGGCTCGAGCCCGAAGCACGTCGGACCGCCCCGGGAGTAGTCGTGCCGGGCCGTTACCTCATTCCACCAGTCGAAGTGGCGCCGCAGCTGCGCGCCGCGGGAGCCGTTGCTGGGGATGGCGTTCAGCGCGGCGGCGAGCGCCTCGAACGGCCGGCTCAGCGTGGCCGAGTTCCGGATGTTCCGGAAGCTCACCTCGCCGATGCCCGCCACGTTGGAGATGGCCTGGGCCGACGTGAACGGGCGCAGGTTGAGGAGATTCGCGGCGCCGTTCCACGCGTCCGGCAGGACGTCGTGCAGCTCCGAGTCGTCGATGACGTTGACCAGCGACACGATGGCCGCCGCGTCGTCATGGGAGAGGGCCAGCCCGTCGAAGATGCCGGTGCAGTCCGCGTCGATGTAGTCCAGCGTGCGGGCACCGCTCTCAAGCTGCTTGAGGCGGGCCTCACCGACCAGCGGCACCGAGGACAGGTCCGCCAGCGACGTGAAGGGCGCCGTCGCACGCCGGTTGACGAGGTTGGTGACGACGTTGCTGGGCAGGTACGCGTCCAGCGTCTGGTACGACGCCGTGTTCACGAAGGTGAGGATGCCCTGGCACTCCGCGGCGACGTCCACGTCCGTGGTGGTGAGGATCGCCGACTGCTGCGACTCGAGGGAAGGAGACGCGAGCGGCTCGGAGGAGGACTCGGTTTCGAGACCACCGCAACCGGCGAACATGCTCACGGCAAGAAGGGCTGAGCCAATACGACGCATCAGGGACTCCTGGGGGGAGACAACGAGGTGACGCGGCTCAATACATCAGAACCGTCTGACTCACCCCGCCTGTTTCAATCCTGATCCACCGTGTTCGCGTCACGTTTCAGTGAACGACACCCTTTTCCAGCTGTGAGCCGTATCGCGGCGCAGGGTGATACTTATCACCCACCGTGGGTGCCATCCGCCGGCAGCCGTCGGGCCCCGTCCATCAGTCGAAGCGGGGATGAGGGCGTGTCCAGCAGCGCGGGCGCGTCCACGCGGAGGGCCGAGCGGTCCAGGTCCGCGAGCCGCGGCCGGCCGAGCAACGCCAGCGTCCGGTCAATCTCCTTGGAGAGGATGTCCAGCGCCAGCTCCACGCCGGCCTGTCCATTCGCGGCCAGCCCGTACAGGAAGGGCCGCCCAATCATGCAGGCCCGAGCGCCCATGGCGATGGCCTTCACCACGTCCGAGCCCCGGCGGATGCCGCCATCGAGGATGACCTCGCTGCGCCCCGCCACCGCGTCCACCACCTCCGGCAGCACGTCCACCGCGCCGGGGAGGAAGTCGAGCTGCCGGCCGCCGTGGTTGGAGACGATGAGCGCCTCCACCCCCAGCTCCACCGCGCGCCGCGCGTCCTCCGCGCAGGAGATGCCCTTGAGCACCAGTGGCCCCGGCCACACCGTGCGCAGCCACTCCACGTCCTTCCACGTCACCGACGGGTCGAACTGGCTGTTGGTGAACTGCGCGACGGACACCGCATCCGTGCGCTTCAGCGCCGGCACGTCCACGAAGTTGCCGAACGTGGCGCGAGGGCTGGAGGACATCCGCAGCACCCAGCCCAGGTGCCGGAACACGTCCAGCATGTTGGTGAAGGTGAGGCGCGGAGGAATGGTGAAGCCATTGCGCCGGTCGTTCTCCCGGTTGCCCATGGCCGGCACGTCCACCGTGAGGCACAGCGCGCGGTAGCCCGCCGCCTTCGCCCGCTCCACCAGCGAGCGCGTGACGCCACGGTCCCTCCACACGTAGAGCTGGAACCACAGTGGCGAGGGAGCCGCCGCGGCCACCTCTTCAATGGTTCCAATGGACATGGTGCTCAGCGTGAAGAGCGCGCCCCGGCTCGCCGCGCCCTTCGCGGCCAGCTCCTCGCCTCGCGGTGCCAGCAGCCCCGCCAGCCCCGTGGGCCCGAGGATGAGCGGCGTCGCGAGCTTCTCGCCCAGCACCGTGGTGGAGCGGTCCACCACGCTCACGTCGACCAGCGAGCGCGCCCGGAAGAGATAGCGGTCGAAGCCACGCCGGTTGGCGCCCGCGGTGAAGCCATCCTCGGCGGCACCCTCCACGTAGTCGAAGACGGCCTTGGGGAGCCGGCGACTGGCACGCTGACGGAGGTCTTCGATGTTGACGATCACGATGCGTGCTCCAGCGGGGAGGGAAGCCCGGGTGAGGATAGCAGCCGCGCCCGGCGTCTCGACAGCGCGGGAGGCGGGGCGTCATGCGGCGTCGGGCTCCAGCGAGGCCAGGAGGCGGGCAAGCGTCTCCGCCAGGGGCCTGAGATGCGGGGCGTGCAGGAGCGTGTAGTGGTCACCCGGCACCGCGTGGACGGAGGGCGGCGTGGAGAGCCAGGCTCCCCATCCCAGGTCCGGACCCCGCGCATGTCCCTGCTCGGTGGCCGCGGTCTTGAAGACCCGGGTGGGGCCTGCGTAGGTGCCTTCGGGGACGTAGCGCCGCAGCGCCTCGTGGAGCCGTTGGTACACGGCGAAGAGGCGCCAGGCCGTGTCCGGGTCCAGGTCGAGCGCTCCCGAGGGGGCGCGCCGTGCCTGCTCCAGCACGGAGGTCAGCGCCTCCCGGACGTCCAATTGGCGCAGGTGCTCCACGTCCAGCGGCAGCTCCCGCCACGGAAGCCCGAGCACCCGGCCGAAGCCGGCTAGCAGCGAGAGGGGCTCCGGCTCGGGCAGGGGCTGGTCTCCAGGGGCGGGGGTATCGAGGAGGGCGAGCAGCCCCACCGGCTCCCCCTCCGCCTGGAGGAGGCGGGCCATCTCGTAGGCGACAAGTCCACCGAAGGACCAGCCACCGAGGAGGTAGGGCCCCCGGGGCTGCACGGCGCGCACCTGGGCGAGGTAGTCGCGGGCGAGGACCTCGACGGAGGCGGCGGGCAGCTCGCCGCCGTCCAGGCCGGAGGCGGACAGGCCATAGACGGGCCTGCCGGTGCCGAGCTGGCGGACGAGTCCGGTGTAGCCCAGCGCGCTGCCGCCGCCGCCGTGGACGAGGAAGAGGGGCCGGGCGGTGGAGGTGCCCGCGTCCAGCCGGGCCAGGTTGGAGGTGGAGCGGAGGCCTTCCTCGTGCTGTTCCAGCCTGCGCGCGAGCTGCTCCACCGTGGAGCCCTGGAAGAGGGCCGACACGGGCAGTGCGACACCGGTGCGCTCGCGGAGGCGTGCCATGAGCCGCACGGCCAGGAGCGAGTGACCGCCGAGGCCGAAGAAGTCGTCGGTGACGCCGACCTTCTCCAGGTGGAGCACGTCGGCCCAGATGGCGGCCACGGTCTCCTCGGCGGGCGTGCGCGGTGCGACGGAGGCCGCGCCGGTGGCGGAGCTGTCCGGAGCGGGCAGGGCCTTGCGGTCCACCTTGCCGTGGGTGTTGAGGGGCAGGGCGTCCAGGAAGACGAAGGCCGAGGGCACCATGTACTCGGGCAGCGATAGCAGGAGGTTGGAGCGCAGCGCGGCCGTGTCCAGCGCGCCTCCCGCGGAGGTGACGAGGTAGCCCACGAGGCGCGGGTTGCCGGGGACGTCCTCGCGAGCGAGGACCACGGCGCGGCGGATGCCCTCCACCCGCTCCAGGGCGGCCTCGATTTCGCCGGGTTCGATGCGGAAGCCCCGCAGCTTCACCTGGAAGTCGAGGCGGCCCAGCGAGTCCAGCTCGCCATCCGGCAGCCAGCGCACCTTGTCGCCGGTGCGGTAGAGGCGGGCGCCGGGGGTGGGGGAGAACGGGTCGGGAACGAACTTGTCGGCGGTGAGCTCCGGGTGGCCGAGGTAGCCACGGGCCACGCCCGCGCCGCCGATGAGGAGCTCGCCGGGGACCCCCGTAGGTACCGGCTGCATGCGCTCGTCGAGGACGTAGACGCGCACGTTGGCCAGCGGTCCGCCCAGGGTGGGGCGGGAGGCGCCGCGAATGGCCCGGGCGGTGGTGTCCACGGTGCACTCGGTGGGGCCGTAGACGTTGAAGGCCTGGAGGAAGGGGTGGACGGACAGCTTCGCCCAGAGGGCCTCGTCCACGGCCTCGCCGCCCACCAGCACGCGCAGGGGACGCGAGTCGCCCAGGCCCTCTTCCAGCAGCAGCCGCAGGTGCGAGGGCGAGCAGTCGAGCACGTCGAGGTGGTGCTGCTCCACCCACGCCTTGAGCAGTGCCACGTCCTCGCGGACGGCCTGGGGCACCACGCACAGGGCATGGCCGTCGGCCACCTGGAGGAGCTGCTTGACGGAGGCGTCGAAGGCCAGCGGCGCGTTGAGGCTGACGCGCAGGGCGCCTTCGGCCCCGGCGTAGACGGTGGAGGCCAGCGCGGCGCGCAGGTTCATCACCGAAGCGTGCTGCACCATGACGCCCTTGGGACGGCCGGTGGAGCCGGAGGTGTAGATGACGTAGGCGAGGTGCTCGGGCGAGGTGACGTGGGGCGGGTTGGCCTCGGACTGATGCGAGAGCGCTTGAAGGGTGCTCGCGTCGTCCAGACACAGGGCTTCCACCGAGGCGCCTTCGAGCCGGGCCTCGAGGTGGCTTTGGGTGAGGGCGAGGCGGGCGCCGCAGTCCTGGAGCATGAAGGCCAGGCGCTCGCGGGGGTAGGCCGGGTCCATGGGGACGTAGGCGCCGCCGGCCTTGAGGATGGCGAGGAGGGCCACCACCAGGTCCACGCCGCGCTCCAGGCAGAGGGCGACGCGCACCTCGGGGCCGACGCCGCGCTGGCGCAGGGCATGGGCGAGCGGGTTGGCGCGGCGGTTGAGTTGCGTGAAGGAGAGGGAGCCAGCGTCGTCGAGGACGGCGAGCGCGTCCGGGGTGCGCGCGGCCTGGGCCTCGAAGCGCTCGTGCAGCGCGCCGTCCCAGCGCTGCTCCTGGCGCGTGTCATTCCACTGCACCAGCAACCGCTGGCGCTCGGAGGCGGGCAGCAGGGACAGCTCGCCCACGCGCGTGTCCGGCGCGGAGACCGCGGACTTCATGAGGGTGCCGAGGTGCTCCACCATGCGGAGGATGGTGGACTGCTCGAACAGGTCCGTGCGGTAGCTCAGCGTGCCGCCCAGGCCGTCGGGCCGCTGGGACAGCGAGAGCGTCAGGTCGAACTTGGTGGCCTGCATGCCGGACTCGAAGGACTCCACGTTCAGCGGCGTCCCGCCCTCCGCACCTCCCTTCAGCTCCATGCTCGAGGTCGGGGCGTTCTGGAAGGCGAGCATCACCTGGAAGAGGGGCGAGTGGCTGAGGCTGCGCTGGGGCCGCAGCTCCTCGACGAGCTTCTCGAAGGGGACATCCTGGTGCTCGTAGGCGCCGAGGGTGGTGGCGCGCACCTGGGCGAGCAGCTCGCGGAAGGTGGCCTCGGGCCGGACGTGCGTGCGCAGGACGAGCGTGTTGGCGAAGAAGCCGATGAGGCCCTCCGTCTCGGCGCGGGTGCGGCCGGCGATGGGCGAGCCGACGGAGATGTCGTCCTGGCCCGAGTAGCGCGACAGGAGCACCTGCCAGATGGCGAGCAGCACCATGAAGGGCGTGGTGCCCTCGTGCTGGCACAGCGCCAGGAGCGCCTCCGTGACGGACGCGGGCAGGAGCACCGGCTGCCAGGCGCCACGGTGGGACTGGAGGGCGGGCCGGGGCTTGCCGGTGGGGAGCTCCAGCACCGGCACGGCGCCGGAGAGCTGCTGGCGCCAGTAGCCAAGCTGCCGCTCCAGCGCCTCGCCTTGCAGCCACGAGCGCTGCCATGCGGCGAAGTCCGCGTACTGCATGGGCAGGGCCGGCAGCCGCGCCTCCTGGCCGGTGGCATGCGCCGCGTAGAGCGCCGTCAGCTCGCGCACCAGCACGCCCATGGACCAGCCGTCGGAGACGATGTGGTGCATCGTCCCGATGAGGACGTGGTCCTGCTCGCCCAGGCGGAGCAGCAGCGCGCGGAAGACGGGGCCACGCGCCAGGTCGAAGGGCCGCTGGGCCTCGTGCGTGGCCAGCCGGCGGGCCTCGGCCTCGCACTCCTCGGGCGGCAGGGTGCTCAGGTCCACCACCGGCAGCGGGAAGTGCGGCAGGGCGTGGATGACCTGCACGGGCTCACCGTCGCGCACGTCGAAGGTGGTGCGCAGCGACTCGTGGCGCTCGACGAGCGAGGTGAAGGCCTGCTCCATCGCCATCACGTCCAGGGGGCCCCGCAGCCGCAGCGCGGTGGGGATGTTGTAGGCGGAGCCGCCGGGCTGGAGCTGGTCGATGAACCACAGCCGCTGCTGGGCGAAGGACACGGGCCGTTCCCCCGTGTGCGGCACCGGCACCAGGGGCGGAGTCTGGACGGTGCGCGCGTGCACGGCGGCGTCGATGCGCCTCGTGAGGGCGGCGACAGTCGGGGCCTCGAAGAGGGCGCGCAGGGGCAGCTCCACGCCGAAGGCGGCGCGGAGGCGCGAGATGACCTGGGTGGCCAGCAGCGAGTGGCCGCCCAGCTCGAAGAAGTTGTCGTGGATGCCCACGCGCTGCACGCGGAGCACCTGGGTCCAGAGCGCGGCGAGCTGCTCCTCGGCGGGCGTGCGCGGGGCGACGAAGGACTCGGCGGGCGTGGCCTGCACCGCGTCGGGCGCGGGCAGGGCCTTGCGGTCTACCTTGGCGTTGGCGGTGAGGGGCAGGGCGTCCAGGCGCACCAAGGCGGAGGGAACCATGTACTCGGGCAGCCGCTGCTTGAGGTGGGTGCGCAGCGCGGCGAGGTCGAGAGACTCGGGAGCGGCGACGTAGCCGACCAGGCGCTTGTCGCCGGGGGCGTCCTCGCGCACCAGGGCCACGGCCTGGGCCACGTCGGGGTGTGAGAGGAGGGCGGCTTCGACTTCGGCCAGCTCGATGCGGTAGCCACGCACCTTCACCTGGGCGTCGGCGCGGCCGAGGAAGTCGAGCACGCCGTCATTGCGCCAGCGAGCGAGGTCGCCCGTGCGGTAGAGGCGGGCCCCGGGTGTGGAGGAGAAGGGATTGGGGACGAAGCGCTCGGCGGTGAGGGCGGGCTGCTCCACGTAGCCGCGGGCCAGGCCGTCGCCGCCGATGAACAGCTCTCCGG
>NZ_JAAIXZ010000007.1:457338-551890 GCF_010894435.1 Pyxidicoccus trucidator
CTGCACCTCCTGGCTGAACAGGGCGCTGTCGGGGCGCGCGGTGGGCTCGGCCACCACGGCGCTGGTGAAGGCCTGCGACGCGCCGGCCGTGTTGCCGTTGAGCAGCCGCGAGGCGCCCAGGAAGATGTACGTCTGCGCCAGCCGCTCCGTGCTCAGCTCCGCCGGGGACTGGGTGTAGGCCTCCGCCGCCGCCTGGAACTTCAGCTCCGCGGCCTCGGGGTCCAGGTTGTCGTAGGCGGTGCGGCCCTCCTCGAAGAGGGTGTCCGCCTTCGTCAGCGAGAGGGGCGCGGGCGGCGGGAAGGCCGCCCCCAGGTCCACCAATTCCACGCCGCCGCCCATGCGCAGGTTGCGCAGCAGCTCGCCCTCCAGCTTCACCGCCGCGTCCGCCGCCGCGGGCGTGCGCGCCACGGCGAACAGCGCCACCGGGCCGGACGCCGTCATCGCGAGCGACGGCACGTCCTTCACCGGCGTGTCCCTGACGGGCGTGGAGGCGGGAGGCTTCGGCGCCACCGGGGTGGCCACCGCGGGCTTCGCCGGCTTCTCCAGCGGCGTCACCGGCGTCGCGCTCTCCCCCGGGGTGGCGGGCTTCTCGTCGGGGTCCCCGAAGACCATGGGCTCCGGAGACGCCACGTCCGTCGTCGCCGTCTCCGGCTCCTCCTCGGTCGGCACCTTCTTCTTCTTCGACGGTGCCTTCTTCTTCTTCACCACCTTGGTGACGGTCGCCTTCTTCTTGGACGACTTCTTCCGGGTGGTCTGGGCGTGCGCGGGGAGGACGGCCAGGAGCAGCGCGAGCAGCAGGGCGAGTCGGCGGAACGTGTTCACGGCGCGGAGCCTAGCCGAGCAGGGGGGCTCCCTCACAAGTCCCGCCCCGTCCGGAAGGCCCCGCCGGGGTGGGGAAGGACCCGCACCGGGAGGGGGCAGGTCCGTTCCCGGCGGAAGTGGGGGGGCTAGACGTCCAGGTCCTGGACCTCGGCCGCCCGCTCCATGATGAACTTGAAGCGGGCGCTCACGTCCTTACCCATCAGGTCGTTGATGAGCCGGTCCGTCTCCAGCGGGTTGTCGATGGTGACGCGCAGGCTCATCCGCTGCTTCGGGTCCAGCGTCGTCTCCTTCAGCTCGTCCGGCGTCATCTCACCCAGGCCCTTGAAGCGCATGATGTTCGGCTTCGCGTTGCCCTTGGTCTTCTCCCGGATGATGCGGTCCCGGTGCTCCTCGTCCAGCGCCCAGTACGTCTCCTTGCCGAGGTCCACCCGGTACAGGGGCGGCTGGGCGATGTGGATGGCGCCGCTCTCGATGAGCGGGCGCAGGTGCCGGTAGAAGAAGGTGAGCAGCAGCGTGGCGATGTGGTGGCCGTCGCTGTCCGCGTCCATCAGCAGGAAGACGCGCCCGTAGCGGAGCTTGGTGATGTCGAAGTCCGTGCCGATGCCGCAGCCCAGCGCGGAGACGATGTCCTGCAGCTCCTTGTTCGTCGTCACCTTGTCGGTGGACGCCTGCTCCGCGTTGAGCACCTTGCCGCGCAGCGGGAGGATGGCCTGGGTGCGCCTGTCCCGGCCCTGCTTCGCCGAGCCACCTGCCGAGTCGCCCTCGACGATGAACAGCTCGCTCTGTCCCGGGTCGGTCGAGGAGCAGTCCGCCAGCTTGCCCGGCAGGTTGAGCCGGTGGCTGACGGCCGTCTTCCGGCTGATGGCCTGGGACGCGGCCCGGCTGGCCTCGCGCGCGCGGGCGGCGAGGATGATGCGGGCCACCACCGCCTCGGCGATGGACTTGTTGTCGTTGAGCCACTTCTCCAGCGCCGGCCGGAGCACGCCGTCCACCTGGGCCGCCACCTCGGGGTTGTTGAGGCGCCCCTTCGTCTGGCCCTGGAACTGCGGCTCCACCACGTAGGTGGAGAGGATGGCGACCATGCCCTCGCGGATGTCCTCCGCGGTGAGCGTCACGCCCTTGGGCGTCAGGTTGTGCGTTTCAATGTAGTTGCGCACCGCCTTCACCACGGCGCCGCGCAGGCCCGCCTCGTGGGTGCCGCCCAGGTTGGTGGGGATGCCGTTGACGTACGAGCGGATGTGCTCGTCCGTGGCCTCCGTCCACGCCAGCGAGGCCTCCAGCCGCACCCCGTTGTCACGCGAGTGGTAGAAGGTGACGCTGCCCGGCGGCACCATCGGCTTCTGCCGCTCGGCCACCACCTTGGTGAGGTACTCGGCGATGCCGCCGTCGTGCTTGTACGTCACGTGCGTGTGCGGGTGGGCCGTGTCATCCTTCCAGATGACCGTCATGCCCTTGTGCAGGTAGCTCTTGGCCTCCAGCCGCTCGCGCACCAGCTCCGCGTCGAACTTCAGCTTCTCGCCGAAGATTTCGGGGTCCGGCTCGAAGGTGACGGACGTGCCCGTGCCGCGGCAGGGGCCCTCCACCTTCAGCGGGGTGGTGGCCCGGCCGCGCGAGTAGTTCTGCAAGTGCCGCTTGCCGTCGCGCTTGATCTCCACCACCAGCTTGCGCGCCAGGGCGTTGACCACCGAGCTGCCCACGCCGTGCAGACCGCCCGAGTGGATGTAGTTGCCCTGCTCGAACTTGCCGCCCGCGTGCAGCGTCGTGAGGATGACCTCCACGGCCGGCTTCTTGTGCTTGGGCATGATGTCCACGGGGATGCCGCGCCCGTTGTCCACCACGGTGATGCTGCGGCCGTCCTTGTGGAGCGTCACCTCGACGGTGGTCGCGAAGCCGTTGATGACCTCGTCCACCGAGTTGTCGAGGATTTCCCACAGCAGGTGGTGATAGCCCGTGCTGTCGGTGCCGCCGATGTACATCGCGGGGCGCTTGCGCACCGGCTCCAGGCCCTCGAGGACCTGGATGTCCGCGCCTGTGTAGCTTTCCTTCTTCGTCGCCATGGCGTCCTCTGACTACTCCTTCTTCTCAGGCAACTGGATGAAGGCGATGGGCCGGGCCACCTTCTCCACCGCGTCGCGCTTCGACATCTCGTGGCCCTTGCCGCCGCGGCCCGTCACCTCGTACTTCGCCGGGGACAGGTGCAGCTGGCGGCCCTTCTGCGTCTCGAACTCCAGCTTCGCGTCCTTCTCGTTCGGCTTGACGGCGAGGAAGTCCACCACCGCGTCGCCCTCGTCCACCTTGATGACGGTGACGCCCTTGCCGGGCCCCGCCAGCTCATTCACCTCCGCCACCTTGCACACCAGGGCGCTCGTCTTGCGGGTGAGCACGGCGACCAGGTCCTTCTCGCCCACCGGCTGCACGCCGATGATTTCGTCGCCCTCGCCCGTCTTCGCGTAGCGGCGGCCGGCGCGGGTGGAGGCCTCCAGGTGCGGCTCCAGCAGGAAGCGCATGCCCAGGCCGTGCTTCGTCACGCCCAGGAGCTTCTCGTGGCGGGGCAGGCGCGCGTCCAGCGACAGGGCGGACACCACCCGCTCGCCGTCGTCGAACTTGAAGAACTTCTGCACCGGCTCGCCGTAGCCCGTGGAGGCGGGCACGTCGTTGAAGCGGGTGACGTACGCGGTGCCGAAGTTGCTGAACAGCACCAGGTTGGCCTTGAGGCTGCCGGCCAGCACCGCCATGACGGCGTCGCCCTCGCGCAGGCGGGTGGAGGCGGGGTCCTTCACCTCGCGCACGCGCTTGAGCCACCCGTCACGGGTGAGGACGACGTGGGCGTCCTCGTCGGCGATGAAGGACTCCTCGTTGAACTCCAGCTCCTCGGAGCCCGCGCCGCCGATGCGGGTGCGGCGCTTGTCGCCGTACTGCGTCTTCAGCTCGAGCAGCTCGTCCCGGACGACGCTCCAGACCTTCTCCTTGCTCTTGAGGATGCCCTGGATGCGCTTGATGGCCGCGCGCTTCTCCTTGAGCTCTTCCTGGACGACGAGGATTTCGAGTCGGGCCAGCTTGTAGAGCTTCATCTCCAGGATGGCGTCCACCTGGACCTCATCCAGCTTGAAGCGGGCGATGAGCTTCTTCGCCGCGTCCTGCTTGCCCTCGGACGCGCGGATGATCTTGATCATCTCGTCGAGCGCGTCGTAGACCTTCTCGAAGCCCTCGAGGATGTGGACGCGCCGCAGCAGCTCGCCCAGCTCGTGCTCGAAGCGCTTGCGGACGACCTCGTTCCGGAAGACCAGGAAGTGCCAGAGGATGGCCTTGAGGTCCAACCGCTGCGGGGTGCAGACCTCGGGGTTGTCCTCGTTGGGGACGAGGCAGGTGAGGTTGACGCCGAAGTTCGTCTGGAGCGGCGTCTGCTTGTAGAGGTACGCCATCACCAGCTCGGGGTTGGCGTCCTTCTTCAGCTCCAGGACGATTCGCACCTCCTTGGTGGACTCGTCGCGCACGTCGGTGATGAGCGGCATCTTCCGCTCGCGCACCAGGTCGCCAATCTTGGCCACCAGGGTGGACTTGTTCACCGTGTAGGGGATGGAGGTGATGATGATGAGCTGGCCGCCGCGCTTCAGCTCCTCCAGCTTGTACTCCCCGCGGATGCGGATGCTGCCCTGGCCCGTCTCGTAGATTTCGCGCAGCTCGGGCTTGCTGTTGAGCACCTGCGCGCCGGTGGGGAAGTCCGGCCCCTTGACCCACTTGAGCAGGTCCTTGGTGACGAGGTTCGGGTTCTCGATGAGGGCCACCAGCGCGTCCACCAGCTCGCCCAGGTGGTGGGGCGGGATGTTGGTGGCCATGCCCACGGCGATGCCGGTGGTGCCGTTCATCAACAGCTGCGGCACGCGGGCGGGGATGACGACGGGCTCCTGGAGCGAGCCGTCATAGGTGGCCCGGAAGGGGACCGTCTTCTTGCCCAGCTCGGTCAGCAGCTCGCTGGCCAGGGCCGCCAGGCGGCACTCGGTGTAGCGCATGGCCGCGGCGCCATCGCCGTCCATGGAGCCGAAGTTGCCGTGGCCGTCCACCAGCGGGTAGCGCAGGGAGAAGTCCTGCGCCATGCGCACCAGGGCCTCGTAGATGGAGGCGTCGCCGTGGGGGTGGTACTGGCCCATGACGCTGCCGACCACCTTGGCGGACTTCTGGTACTTGGCCTCATGCGTCAGCCGGTGGTCGTGGTACATGCCGAAGAGGATGCGGCGCTGCACCGGCTTGAGGCCGTCGCGCACGTCGGGCAGGGCGCGCGAGGTGATGACGGACAGGGCGTAGTTGATGTACCGGCGACGCGCTTCGTCGGCCAGCGAGGCCGGAACGGAATTCTCCCCACCACCACCACCGGCCCCCGCCGCGCCGCCGCCACCGCCACCACCCCCGGCCCCCTGCTTCTTTCGCGTCTTCGTTTCGGCTTCTGCGAGCATGGTCATCAATCCAGGTGAGAACGCCTCGTACCCGAACGCGGCGCGCGGTCCGCGCACTCCTCACTTTCGAGTCCGGAGGTATGTAACAGGGCGGCGGGACTACCATGGCCCCCTGACATTGGGAACGAATTCGGGGGGTTGCGCACTCTCCAGCCACTCCCACCTATACGGCCGTGCAGTCCTGCGCTCCAGTAGAACCCGCCTGCAACCCCGCGAAATTCCGGGGTTGTGGGCCTGACTGGTTGCCGTGGGGACGGGACGGTGGGTGTGGGGGGTACCGGACTACCCGTTGTCGCCGGAAGGGGAGGCGGGCGGGCGGGACTTCTTGGGGGCCACGTTGGGGGTGCGACCCCAGTTGCCGTCCTTGAAGATGCGGACGCCCCGGCCGGAGGCGCCGCCGCCGATCATCCCCGGAATCGTGGCCTGGAGGGGCTTGCCGCCCGGGGGCTGGTAGACGACGCGGACCTTGCGGGCGGACGGAATCGCGGGGCTGGTGGCGTCCACGAGCAGGTAGACGGTGTCCTCGTCCGAGTGGAGCCGCTCGGTGTCCTGGCGGTGGTTGAGCTCGGCGAGCAGCTCGCCGTCATCGGCGGAGCGGGCGTTGTCCGCGAGCAGGCGCACCTTCACGCGCAGCCAGGTCTCCGGGGGGCCGCCGTTCTCCTTGGCGGCCTCGCGGACGCCCTGGATGACGATGGCCAGGTCGGCGCCATTGCCCGGGGCGTCGCCCGTCAGGCGCATGCCGGTCTGCTTGCTGGAGTCGGTGTCGAGCAGGAGGGTGGCGTTGGCGCAGCGGCTCTTGCAGGCGTCGCCCCAGGGGGCCCGGTCGAAGCGCAGGCGCATGGCGAAGTCGCTGCCCTGGGGGCCGATGGTGGCATCGACGATGACGGGCCGCTCTCCGTCGGGGGGGGCGGTGTAGCGGAAGGTCGGCTTCTCCTTCGCGGCGAGGCTGGTGCCGGCGGCGAGCAGGGTGCAGACCAGCAGCGGCAGCGGGCGCATCACGGGGTGGACCTCCTCGGGGGGCGAAGGGGTCGTATTCAAGTGGGAAGCGGCCCGCGGCTTCAAGTCCCGACGTTAGAGTGGACGCGGAGGAGGACGCGGAATGCGCAAGCCATACGTTCGGCAGCTCAAGCTCGGCCCCATGGACAACTTCGTCTACCTGGTGGGGCCGGCGACCTCGGATGAGGTGCTGGTGGTGGACCCCGCGTGGGACGTGGAGGCGATTGAGCGGGTGGTGAAGGAGGAGGGAAAGCGGCTGGTGGGCGCCTTCGTGTCGCACTGCCACTTCGACCACATCAACGGGCTGCCGGATTTGCTGACGCGGCACGACGTGCCGGTGTACGCCCAGCGCGAGGAGGTCCAGTTCTCCGCGGAGCTGCGCGAGCTGGGTGACGCGCTGCGTCCGCTCGGGCCCGGGGACGTGGTGAAGGTGGGGCAGGAGGACTTCCGGGCGCTGCACACGCCGGGGCACACGCCGGGCTCGCACTGCCTGCTGGCCGGGGACGCGCTGGTGTCCGGGGACACGGTGTTCATCAACGGCTGCGGCCGGTGCGACATGAATGGCGGCAACCCGGAGGAGATGTACCGCTCGCTGTCCCAGGTGCTGCTGAAGGTGCCGGACACCGCGAAGCTGTGGCCGGGGCACGACTACGCGGACGTGCCGGTGACGTCCATGGGCGACGTGCGGCACAAGAACCCGTACTTCGCCTTCAACGACGTGGCCTCGTTCGTGGCGTTCCGGATGCGGCCGAGGAAGTAGGCGCGCGGCGGGGCGACGCTGGAGGCCCGGAGGCGACTCCGCGAGCCCCGCGCCGCCTGCCCGCCGGCGCAGTGCCGCCCCTCGCGACGCGAGCCCACCTTCCTCTCGCGGGGACCCTTGGCCCCGCCGGATGCTGAAGGGAGGCCACCGGTGCACGGGACGACACCAGCGTCAGCGAAGGGCCGGGCTTTTCTCGGCGGGCAGGCACCCGGACGCCCCCTGAGCATCCCCGGAGCGGGGGCCGGCATGCTGAAGCCCTCCGAGGTGCACATCACCGCCGAGCCCCTCGCGCGCTTCGAGCCGGTGCTCGGCGAGGCGGGCTGGCATGCCCTCCAGGAGCGCGTGGCGCAAGCCCGTGCCCACCTGACGGGGCGCACCTTCTGGAACGTGAACTCCACCGCCCGGGGCGGGGGTGTGGCGGAGATGCTCCCCCGGCTGCTCGCCTATGCGCGCGGAGCCGGCGTGGACGCGCGGTGGATGGTGCTGGAGGGGACGCCCGAGTTCTTCCGGGTGACGAAGCGGCTGCACCACGCGCTGCACGGCTCACCCGGAGACGGCTCGCCGCTGGGCGTCGCCGAGCGCGCGCTCTACGACGAGGTGCTGCGCGACAACGCGGAGGAGCTGCTCGCCCTGGTGAGGCCGGGCGACGTGGTGGTGCTGCATGACCCGCAGACCGCCGGCCTCGCGCCGGGGCTCGTCGAGGTGGGAGCCCGCGTCGTGTGGCGCTGTCACGTGGGGCGGGACACCCCCAACGCCGAGGTGGAGCGCGCGTGGGCCTTCCTTGCCCCGGGACTCGCCGCCGCCCAGCTCACCGTCTTCTCCCGCGCCGCCTACGTGCCGCCACAGTGCGCGGACCGCGCCATCATCATCCGCCCCTCCATCGACATCTTCGCGGTGAAGAACCAGCCGATGGCGCCGGACGTCGCGTGCGCCATCCTCGCCCACACGGGACTGCTGCGTGAGGACTCCGGTGCGCCCGAACCCCTCTTCACCCGGAACGACGGCGTCCCCGCCCGCGTGTCACGTGGGGCCGACATCGTTCGGCTGGGCTGCGCGCCCGCGCGGGACACTCCGCTGGTGGTGCAGGTGTCGCGGTGGGATCCGCTGAAGGACCCCGCGGGGGTGCTGAGCGGCTTCGCCCAGTTGGTCCACGCCAACCCGGGGCTGCGCGCGGAGCTGGTCCTCGCGGGCCCCGCGGTGACGTCCGTCGCGGACGACCCCGAGGCGGCGAGCACGCTCAACGACGTCATCGCCCGGTGGTTTCAGCTGCCCCATGCCCTGCGCCAGCGCGTCCACCTGGCGTGTCTGCCCATGGCGGACCTGGAGGAGAACGCCGCCATCGTCAATGCACTCCAGCGCCACGCGGCGGTGGTGGTGCAGAAGAGCCTGCAGGAGGGCTTCGGGCTCACCGTCACCGAGGCCATGTGGAAGTCCCGCCCCGTGGTGGCCAGCGCGGTGGGCGGCATCCAGGACCAGGTGGTCCACGGGGTGAGCGGGCTGCTGGTGCATGACCCGGCCGACCTGACGGAGTTCGCCGCCGCGGTGCGCACGCTGCTGTCTGACAGCGAGCTCGCCGACCGCATGGGAGTGCAGGCCCACCAGCACGTGCTCGCCCACTTCACCGGCGCCCGTCACCTCACGGACATGGGGCGGCTGCTCGAACAACTGGACGCGCGCGCCGAGGGGGCCGTCGCCTCCAGGCACTGAGCCCGCTGCGCGCAGGTCCTCTCGGTTTGCCGGGAGGTCCATGAACTCCAGGCTCGTGCCCCACCCGGGCGTCAGCGGAGCCCGGGTTCCGGCCATGCTCGCCCCCGGGTTGTGGGTAGAGTGGGGCCGCATGTCTCATCTGCTTCCCGTCGAGGGCGAGCGCACGAAGTTGCTGGAGGCGCTCGCCGAGCTGGTCGCCCATCGCGGGCATGCCACGCTGGTCCGCGCCCCCATCCTCCGTCCCCACCCGTCGCACTTTCCCGATGCCTGGTCGCCGGACGCCAACGGCGTGCGGGCCATGGCGCGCAGGCTGATGACCCATGCCGGGCTGGGGGCCTTCGACGTCCACATCACGCTCTACGAGAACGAGGTCCAGCTTCAGCACACGGCGTCCGTGGGCGGAGTGGGCTACTCGCGGCACAAGGAGGGGGCGGCGGCCTGGTTCGCGGGCTTCGACGGGGCCACGTGTCTCTTCGGCGTGGACCAGGAAGAGCTGGAAGATGTCGAGCAGCTCGCCGGGGGCCTCGCGCACGAGGTGGCCCACGCGTATCGCCACGTGAATGGGCTCGAGGTGGAGGACCGCCAGCACGAGGAACAGCTGACGGACCTCACCACCATCTTCCTGGGGTTCGGCCTGCTCACCACGAACAACACGTTCCGCTCTCGCGCCAGCGGGGCGCTGATGGGGAGCTCGACGGTGCACAGCTGGAGTGTGGGGGGCCTGGGCTACCTCTCTCCTCAAGTCATGAGCTTCCTGCTGGCCGCGCAGGTGGTGGCGCGCGGCAGCGAGCGCGAGGAGGTCCGGATGCTCAAGCGGGCACTGCGGCCCACGCAGGCCGAGGCCTTTGGTGCCGCCTTGAAGCTCCTCGAACCCGAGCGGGAGGCGCTGCGTGGCAGGCTCGGAGTGCCTCCGCCGCTTCAGTGGGAGGCGCTTCCTCCGCCCATGTCTCTTCCGGACGGGGTGACCCGCGAGGAGGGGAGCGCCAGGACCACGGCCGCGGAGCCTGAAGCAGGGGAGGGCCGCCGAGGGGCCATCGCGTTCCGGGTGCCCGAATCGCGCGCGATGCTCTTTGGCGTGCTCGGGCTGATTGCGATGCTCCTCATCGCCATCGTCTACCAGTCCTCCTGGCTGCTGCTGCTGCCCGTCGTGGGCTGGTGGTGGGGCGCGCGCTATCCCGACTTCTATTGCTCGGACAGCGAGTGCAACAGCCTGGTCCGGCTCACCGACTCACGCTGCCCGGGGTGTGGCCAGCTGCTGGTTGCGACGTTGCAGACGGCGCGAGAGCGCTGGGATGCGGAAGCGGACTACTGGCGTCAACACGGCGGCGCGTCGGCGGAGCAGGTGGCCCTGGAGCGCGAGCTGGCGGAGGAAGCACGGGCCGCACCGCCCGAGCCGCCGGTGCCTCAGTCCGGCGAGAGCACGGCGCGAATCTTCTTCGGCGTCGCGCTGCGGCTCGTCCTGGTCTTCGGCGGCTTCTTCGCCGTCTGCACGGGCTATTTCTACTTCTTCGGCCACGCGTAGGCTGGAGTCCTGCGTGGCCATCATTCATGGGCAAAGCCGCGCATATGAGGGATGGGGGCCCTGTTGAGGGGGAGGGAGGGTGCAGAGGGGCCGAGGAGGGCCGCTGACGGGGCCGCCCGAGCGATGCTCCCGGCCGGTGGACAGGCCGCTTGAGCCCCCTTGGGGCACACGCCTGCCCAGGCCGCGCTCCCATCAGGTGCGTGGCAGGAGTCTGGGCCTGTTGGCTGTCTTGAGCCTCAACACCCCACGGCCTGGGGTGGCCCTCGTGCCGGGGCCAACCTCGCACATGCCGTGGGCAAGCCCAGCGCATAGCTCCTGCATCTGCTGGATGGCCTGCTCCGGCGTGAGCTCGCCCGAGCGCAGCGGGGCCTGGAGCTACCCGGGAGGGACACGGCTGCCCGGGCAGCCCACCCAACCACTTGCACGCTCCTGTCCCGCATCTCATGCTGAAGACATGAGCGACTCCAGCTGCCAGCGCGTCCTGGGCGGAGGTGGGGCCGCGGCCGCGCGCCGCGCCTTCCTCGCGAAGGCGTGCGCCGTCGCCGCTGCGGAGCGGCCCGGTCTCGTCATCATGGCAGACGAGGCGCGCTTCGCTCTCAGCGTGGAGCAGCCGGTCGGGTGGTTGAGCGTGCCGCTCGCGGAGATCTATGAGGAAGACCGCGCGCTCCCCGCGGAGGAGCGGGGCGCCGCGCTACGTGAGGGGCTTCGCGCGCTGCTGCCCTGAGTCGCTGACCCGTTGCATCGAGCACGCGCGGCGAGGATGCGGCCCAGGTTCTCCTCCATCCAATCGACGAGCCCCTCGACGCGCTCCAGCGGAGCTCACCGCCTCCGGGATGGAGGCCCGATGAAGGCGGCTCGGTAGTGCCCGGAGAGCATCTCAGTGGGACTGCGCCTTCGGTGACGACAGCAGCACCAGTACCAGTGCCAGCAACGCCGGCATCGCCTGTACGAACAGGATGGAGACCTTGGAGGTAAAGCCGCCGAAGACGCCCGCGACCAGCACGCAGCCCAGGAAGAACAGCTTCACATCGCGTCTGCCCGTGGCCAGCGCCCAGCCCAGACCCGCGGCCAGGAAGCCGTTGTAGAGGCCCTGGTTGGCGGCCAGCACCGCCGAGGAATGCAGCACCTCGCGCGGCAGCTTGAACACCTTTTCGCCCACGGCGTGGTCCCAGAAGAACATCTCCAGGACCATGAACCCGACGTGCAAGAGGGCTACGAAGCCCACCATGATGTTGGCAAGCAGTTTCATGCAGGCAATGTGCCCCTGAGTCCCCCTTCGTGGCAATGACCACTGTGGCCAGACCCTTGGCCGCTCAGGCCAGCGGTCACGCCCCACGCCGGAAGGCCGCCGGGGTCATCCCCGTCCAGCGCCGGAAGACGCCGCGCGCTTCTTCGCCGCCGGCTTCTTCTTCGCCGCCGGCTTCTTCTTCGCCGCCGGCTTCTTCTTCGCCGCCGGCTTGCTCTTCTCGGCGCCCGGCGCCTTCTTCTTCTCCGGCGGCCGGATGACGGACTCGTAGTGCTGGATGTACGCCTTCGCGGGCGAACGGCGGATGGCCTCGCCAATCACGTCGAGCGCGACGTCCTCGAGCTTCTTGAAGCGCACGCACGACTTGCCCATGTCGAGCTTCTTGCCCGTCTTCGCCCACGCCTCGCGGAACCACTTCTCCTGCTCAGGCTGGCCGTAGTTGCACATCAGGTAGACGGCCATGTGGCTCTTCTGCGAGGCCAGCGATGCGAACGGCAGCGGCTGCTTCGGATCGCAGTGGTAGCCCGCAGGGAACACCTTGTGCGGGACGTAGTAACCAATCATCCCGTACTGCATGCCCTCCTCGTAGCTCTTATCGAGGTTGTCGAGGATGACCTTGCGCACGGCGGAGAGCGCCGCACGGCGGTCCTCCGGAAGCGAGGCGAGGTACTGGTCAACGGTGGTGGCTTTGCTCTGCATGACGGCGAGCCTAGCGGACGAGGAACGTGGGCACAGCACGGTAACCAAGCGCATAGAAGAGATGAAGCGGCCCGGCCAGCCACGGAGGTGGAGGGAGACCCACCGAGCCCTGGATTGCCCTCACCGCCTCGTACAGCACCGTCCCCTCCGGCTGCCTCCGCCGGTACTCCCACCCGCGCTCCTTCCCGGCCACACCTCGCCAGGGCTCACGCTACGGAGGGGCTCCCACGGGCTTCCGTGGAGCCCCTGGCTGCTCGGGTGGTTCGAGGCGCGACCAGGACAGCGCGTCAGGATGGGCGAACCCGGTACCAAACGGGTACCCGTCGAGAACAGACCTCAAGACGCCGGAAGCTTTGCCGCAGGTCTCATACGGGCGACAGCAGTGGAAGAGCACTCCCTCAGTCGCAGCCCTGAGCGTCCTCCGTGACGAACCCGTTCTTCGAGGAGATACGACGGCCGTAGCAGGCCCCGTTCTCGGTCAGCTGGTAACGGTGCGTGGACGTTCCCACCGCGTTGCGCTGCGCGCGCGGCACACCCAGGTTGTAAACGGCCTCGCCGGTGTAGACGTCGCTGAACTTCCGGTGCGACTGCATGCGAGCACGAAGCGCTTCTCGGAGCAGCTCACCGTCGGAAGTCCGAGGGCATCCGAAACCGTGACATTCCGATGTCTGGAGTGCCATTGCACCAGGCGGCGGGGGAGTTGGCAGGCGGGGCTTGCTCCTGTCGTTGCTCAGGCCGGTGTCCACGCATATCCAGCCAGTTGTGGTGCTCCGTGGAGAACAAGGTACGTTCATAGGCCAGGGCAGAGATAGCTCCTTCCAGTGCAGCCTCCTTTGGGCACACGCCAACAAGGTGGAGCATTGGCGGCGAGGACCCAGCAGGCGCCGTTCAGCTCCACGTAGCCAGCGAGGCACGGCGGCCGGGCCCGGTTTTCCTGGGGCTTACCTCCGTGCTCGCCGAGACGAATGAGGAGAACAACCAGGTCGTCGTTCCCTTCACCGTCGACCCGTAGCGGGGCCCTGATCCGTTGACGGGAGGTCGACCTCGGACCTCATCTGGGTGGCAGTTGCCATCCGGTGGGGCCCGAGGTGCATTCCGCGCCCCCTGCCTTGTGTCTGACAGGAGCCGCGAAGTAAGGACTCAAGGACAACCATGGCCATTCCCAGACAACGGCTCCGCCGGACGAGCTTCCTCCTCGCGTTCCTCCTCTTCGCGTCCGGTTGTCTGCCGACGACGGACGCCCCCGCTCCCGACGCCCCTGAGTCCGCCTTGCGCGCACGTAACACCCCCAGTTCGCGGCTCACGTACACCCATGTGCGCGCGGAGCGGAGTGGAACGCCAGGGCCGTCGGACATTCTCAGCTGGATAGACAAGGTGCAGGACCTGAGGGACTACGTCAAAGACTACAACCGGTGCGCGGGAGAGGGCTTCAACAAGCCTGGCTGCACCGCGAAGGACATGACCTGGAAGGGCATCTGCCTGCTGCTGTCCTGGCAGGTAGGCGACATCGGCGACATCATCGATTTGGGCATCGGTATTCCCGTCGACAAATTGTGCCTGGGCGAACCGACGCTCAAGTGCTGCAAGTACGAGCCAGCCACGGAGACGAGCTGTCACACCGCCTTCAACACGAGAGCGCCTATCAACTGCGAGGGCAATGATACCCGCCCCTTCGCGCAGTCCTACGGCGAGTGCCTCGCTGCCAACCGCTACGAGGGAGACCCGGGCTGCTATTGCGACTACATCCCTGCGTGCGTCAGCTCCGGCCCAGTGGTCGAGCGGCCAGACGCGGGCGCATGGCGCTTCAATCAGCTTGGTGTGGGGCTCGCCAATGCCATCGCGGCAGGCCCGGACGCGCTCATCCGGCGGCAGCCGGGGAACTTCGTGGACTATGTCAGCTTCGTCGGCACCTGTCCGCACCGGGAGGTCATCCTCACGGGAGCCCCCTTCTCGAAGCCAGATGAGTTCCCGCCGGGCTACCCGCTGAGCCCCGCCTACCACGAGAGTGACAACGTCCCGGAGGCCCGCTACCTGCGCGGGCTCACCACGCTCGCCATCCAACGCGTGTTCGCGGGCATCCCGAACCTCCAGGCCCGATGGAACGCCATCTCCTCGCGCTACTGGACGGAGCCGGAGAAGGCGGCGTACCTCGCCAACATCCCGGACCCGGAATCCGTGCTGAAGGGCTGTGTGGGCGAGTTCGGCGTGGACATGCTCCGCAAAGCCTATCCGGGGGAGTATCTGCTGCTCGCGGCGCCCCTCCAGGGGGAGACCGAGCCCGACTGTCCCGACGGTTGGGTAGGTGGGGCCGCCATCTGCGCCGCAGCGTCGCTCAGCATGACAGCGAGTACCTCGGAGGCCACGGTGACGCTGGTGCCCACGGTGCAGGACCCGAACCCAAGCGGCAACGTCGATGGAACCTACGCCGTGCAGCTCGACTGGGGCGATGGCTTCGTGGAGGGCCGCGCCTATGGCGTGTCCGAGCCGTCCACCCACGCGTGGACGCACACGTTCGAGGCGGCCGGCACCTACACGGTGACGGCGCGCATCATCAACGCGTCCGGACTGGTGGGAGAGACCACCGCCCAGGTGACAGTGACCGAGGGCTCCGGCCAGCCTGTGCGGCGCTCGGTGGAGAGCGTCCAGTTCGCACTGGAGGCCTCCGTGACCGCGTACATCCACGGGCGCATCCGCGTGGACGTGGAGGGCATTGACGCGGAGGGCAAGGTCCACAAGCTGGGCTATCACTGGGTGCCGCTGACCGGTGCGGGCTGGACGAATGTCACCGTTCCCATCACCACGGTGTTGAACCATGACGGCCTCACGGACCTCCAGTCGTTCCGACTGAAGCCGAGCCACTACGATGGTAACTCTGTCTCGCTGCGCGTGCTGCGGCTGTCAGGCGTGACCCTGAACCTGCACGCTTCGCCGGGCATGTCGCCGCAGTCGCGCACGTACGTGCTGACGAACCGGGACGTGAAGGTCTATGCGTCCGGGGTCTCGGTCCCCACCGCGCCGCTGGTGGAGCGAGGGACGGGCAGGTTGGAGTTGCCGCTGATGAACGCGGAGATCGTCATCGACCTGCCGGCCAGCACGGAGCCGGACCCCGAGGCGAGCCATGGCTGCCGGCCGGTGTATGGCACGGACACTCCGCTGATGCGGACGGCCAATGGTGGCTGCGAAGACATCGCCAGCGGGCTGGTCTTCGCCGTCCTCCCGGCCTACAGCAACTGGCACGACGCCATCTGGGACTCGTCCGTTCCAGGCAGCGCCCCCCCGGATGCACATGACTACGGCCGACTCAATGAATACCCGGGCGGATACCCCGTCTTGCAGGGGCCGGATACCTCTGCCGCGGCCTATTGTCATGAGCTGAGCCAGGGTGGTTTCAACGACTGGCGATTGCCCTCCGAGGCGGAACTGGCCAGGGTGACGAGCGCCTCCAGGGCCGGGGCCTACTTCCCTCACGCCGTCTCGGAATACGCCTGGACCACATGGAGCTGGGACACTGCGACCGCCGTGCTGCTCTCGCTCTCGTCGGGCGCCAGGAACTATGCCAGCAAGGCGACCGGCTCCTACCGTGTCGTCTGCGTGCGGAGCGCGCCTCCACCCATCGAGCATGCCTGTCGGGTGCCCGCCGACGGCGAGCAGCTCTTCGTGACGGGAAGCGGAGGCTGCATGGATACGCGTGCTGCAGGACTCGTGTGGAGCCGGGCCTCGGTGCCCGTGAAGACGTGGCACGCCGCCGTGTGGGGCTCCGAGCTGGCGGGCAACGCGTCGCCGGACGTGGACGATGGAGCACGCGCGAATGACTACACCGGTGGATTCGTTCCGGGCATCCCGGATGCTTCGCTGGAGAACTACTGCCATTCGCTGGTGGAGGGCGGATTCAGCGACTGGCGCCTGCCCACCTCGGCAGAGCTCCGGAGCGTGAGCGGCAGCGCCTGGGCGGTGAAGTACTTCGCCTTCGACACGAACGACTACTTCTGGAGCGCGTCCACCGACACCACGGCTGGCATCGCCGGTCTGAGCATCCACTTGGGTAGCGCTGGCTTCGGGTATGACGCGAAGACGGCGTATCGGCGAGTGGTCTGTGTGCGGACTCCGGTTTCCGTTGTGGCCGCGGACCTGACGCCTACAGCCTTCATCGGGCCTGCCGCGGCGGCGACACGGCAGACGGTCTCCTTATCCTGGACCGTCACGAATCAGGGCTCGGTGGGGGCCATGCCGACGTGGCGCGACGCCATCTACCTGTCGCGTGACACGTACCCCAGCAGCACCGACAGGCTGATGCTGGAAGAGTATCGGAGTACGCTGCTCGCGCCGGGTGCCAGCTATACCGTCACGAAGTCTTTGACCTTGCCGGGCGTGCCAGCGGGTGACTACTTCCTGCTCCTGCGCGTCGACAGCACTGCCGTGCTGGTGGAGAAGGACGATGGGAACAACGGGTGGACCGCGCTGCCCATCACCGTGACGAACCCCGACCTGGCCATCACCTCGTTCAGTGGGCCGTCGGTGGCCGCGGTCCAGCAGCGGGTGCCCATCAGCTGGACGGTCACCAATGCGGGTACGGCCAGCGCATACTCCCCCTGGCAAGACTACGTCTACCTCTCCACGGACGCGACGTTCGGTGGGGGAGACGTTCCGGTGACGTACCCGCTGAGCTCGGGCGTGTTGGCGCCTGGGGCGAGCTATACCGTTACGAATACCGTGGCCGTGCCGAACGTTCCCGCCGGGAACTACTTCCTGCTCCTCCGAGTCGACAATCACGGTGAACTCTACGAGTCGGACGAGACGAACAACACCTGGACCGCGCTGCCCATCACCGTGACGAACCCCGACCTGGCGGTCACCGCGTTCAGTGGACCCTCGGCGGCCGAGGCCCGGGAGCCCGTGTCCTTCACGTGGACGGTCACCAACGCGGGCACGGAGGTCGCGCATCCGGAGTGGTATGACTACGTCTACCTCTCCACGGACGAGACATACGACAGCGGGGACACGTCGGTGACGATCGGGGTTCGCACGAGCGCGCTGGCACCGGGCGAGAGCTACACCGTCACGAAGTCCGTGGCCCTGCCGAACGTTCCCGCCGGGAATTACTTCCTGCTCCTTCGGGTGGACCGCAACGGTGTGCTCCACGAGCCGAATGAGACGAACAACACCTGGACCGCGCTGCCCATCAGCCTCCGCGCCGCGGACCTCGTCCCAGGGGGGCTGTCGGCTCCGGCCTCGGCACGGGCGGGGTCCTCCATCAGCCTGACCTGGAGCGTGAGCAATGGCTCGGTGGACGTCGATGCGCATCCGAGCTGGGCGGATTACGTCTATCTCTCCAAGGACGCGACCTGCTGCACGGGGGATACGTCGCTCACGAACGTGTCGCGCTCGACGGTGGTGGCGCCAGGGGCGAGCTATTCCCTCACCAGGACCGTCACGCTGCCGGCGACTCTGACGCCCGGTGGCTACAACCTCATCCTGTCGGTGGACAGGAACGGCTCGCTCCCCGAGACGAACGAAGAGAACAACCTGGTCGTCGTTCCCTTCACCGTCGACCCGTAGCGGGCGGGCTCACCGGGTGGGGATGGCTCCTGGGTTCATGGAGCCATCCCCCCCGGGCTCAACCCAATAGGGCTCCTGTCCTTCCTATGCTCAGCACGGCCAGGACGTTGTTGATGGACTTGAGGCTCAGGAGCTTCACCCCGGAGCGCTTGCGTAGGCGGCGCCCTCGTGACGAGCCCGGAGGACCGCAACACGATGACTTTACACTGTCGGATGCCCGGCACCGCACCGCCGCAGGCTAGATCTCAGCCTTCCCACCCGACTTGAGGTACGAGAGAGAGAGTCGTATGCGAACCCTCTCGATGCCCATCATCGTCGCCGCCCTCCTCGCCGGCTGTAACAAGGACCCGGACCCCACGCCAACGCCCCAAGACTCGGGCGTCTCGCAGCAGGACGCGGGCGTCCCGCAGGAAGAGCCGCTTCCCACCGGCCCCCCGGTCCCGCAGGGTCCGCCCAACGTGCCCGAGTTCGATCCGGCCTTCCCCGGGCAGACACGCGTCCCGGCCATCCAATCGCAGACGGCCATCCAGGTCACTGAGATTGCCTCCGGCTTCAGGAACCCGTGGGCCATCGCCTTCCTGCCCGACCAGCGCATGCTCGTGACGGAGAAGCCCACCGGCTCGCTCTACATCGTCACTCCGCAGGGCGCGAAGTCCCCCGCCGTCGCGGGGCTGCCCGCCGTGGATGGCCGTGGTCAGGGGGGCCTGCTCGACGTGGAGGTCGGTCCCGACTACGCGCAGAGCCAGCTCATCTACTGGACCTATTCCGAGCCACGACAGGGCGGCAACGGGCTGGCGGTGGCGCGCGCGAAGCTCGTGGAGGGCGCGCAACCTCGCGTGGAGGGTGTTCAGGTCATCTTCCGCATGATGCCCACGCTCGAGTCGACGCTGCACTCCGGGGGACGGCTGGTGTTCACCCCTGACGGCAAGCTGTTCGTCACGCTTGGAGAGCGCTCCATCCTCGCAGGCCGGGTGCAGGCGCGGGACGTGACGAGCCACTTCGGCAAGGTGGTCCGCATCCATCCCGACGGCTCCGTGCCCCAGGACAACCCGTTCGTGAACACCGCGGGAGCGAAGCCGGAAATCTGGTCGGTGGGCCACCGCAACATCCTGTCGGCGGCGCTCGACGGCCAGAACCGGCTGTGGACGGTGGAGATGGGGCCACGCGGGGGTGACGAACTCAACCGGCCCGAGGCGGGCAAGGACTACGGCTGGCCCACCATCGGGTATGGCGAGGAGTACTCCGGCGCGCCCATCCACGAGAGCCCCGAGGGCCTGGGCATGGAGCAGCCCGTGTACTACTGGGACCCGGTGATTTCCCCCTCGGGGATGACCATCTACACGGGGAGCCTGTTCCCCGAGTGGCGGAACAACGTCTTCATTGGAGGACTGTCCAGCCAGGCACTGCTGAGGCTCATGATGCGGAATGACCGCATCGTGGGCGAGGAGCATCTCCTCAAGGACCGGAACGAGCGCATCCGCGAGGTGGTGCAGGGGCCCGACGGCGCCCTCTACCTGCTCACCGACGCCACCAACGGCAAGCTGCTCAAGGTCACACCGCGCTGAAGTTCCCGCCCGCCAAGGCATGATTCGCGCTCCCCGAGTGAGTCGGCCCTCGGGGAGCGCGTCGAGCCCCAGGGAGACGTGGCAGTAACGTCTGCTCTCCCTGAAGTTCGCGTCACCCAGGACAGAGACATGAAGGACATTCAGCAGCGCGGTTCTTCGCAATCGGCGCCCCACCGACGTCGTTACAATGCGCGCCATGCACGCCTTCTGGAAGCGCAACACGGCCCTCTTCCTGGGCAGCCAGGCCCTCTCGCTGCTCGGCTCCTCCCTGGTGCAGTACGCGCTCCTGTGGCAGGTGACGCTGCAGACGCGCTCGAGCGTCATGATGACGCTCTATATCGTGGCCGGCTTCCTGCCCACCTTCCTCCTCTCGCCCTTCGCGGGCGTCTGGGCCGACCGGTACGACCGTCGCAAGCTCATCGCCCTCGCTGATGCGATGATTGCGCTGGTGACCCTGGCGCTGGCCGTGGTGTTCACGCTGCGCGGCACGGAGTTGTGGCTCTTCTTCCTGGCCGCGGCGATCCGCTCCGTGGGCACGGCCGTTCAGCAGCCAGCGGTGGGCTCGCTGCTGCCGCAGTTGGTGCCCGAGGACCGGCTGATGCGGGTCAACGGCATCCAGAGCACCCTCCACTCGGTCAACATGCTGGGGGCGCCTGCGCTCGCCGGCTTCCTCATGTCTGTAGCCCCCCTGCAGGTGCTCTTCTACGTCGACGCGGTGACCGCGGCCCTGGCCATCGCCATCCTGACCTTCTTCGTCCGGGTAGAGGCTCGCCCCCGCGCGCCGGTACAGGATGGGGCCTCGCAGTTGGGGGAGATCCGCGACGGCTTCCGGTACATCCGCGGCCACGCGCACCTGGTGCCGTTCTTCGGCTACCTGGGCTTCATCCTGGTGCTCATCACCCCGGCCGCGTTCCTCACGCCGCTGCAGACGGCGCGGAGCTTTGGGGGCGAGGTCTGGCGGCTGACGGCCATCGAGATGGTCTTCTCGGTGGGCATGATGTTGGGAGGCACCGCGCTTGCCGTGCGGAGCGGCTCCAGCAACCGCATGCGGACGATGGTCGCCTCCACCCTCATCATGGGCGCGAGCACCGTGGCCCTCGGCGTGGTGCCCCACTTCGGCGTGTACCTGGCGTTCATGGGACTCTTCGGCGTGGCACTGCCGTTCTACAACACGCCCGCCACAGTCATGCTCCAGGAGCACGTGGAGCCGGTCTACCTGGGCCGTGTCTTCAGCGTGCTGACCATGCTCTCCACCGCGCTGATGCCGCTGTCCATGGTGCTCTTCGGCCCCCTGGCGGAGGTGGTCGCCATCGAGCGGATCCTGCAGGTCACCGGCGTGCTGGTGCTCCTCCTCGGACTGCTCGCGCCGCTACACCGCCGGCTGATGTCCTTCGGCGAGCCCAAGCGGACTCCTGGTGAGTCCCAGGACTCGACCGGGATGACGGCGTGAGCCTCATCATTGGCCTCGCAGTTCCCACCTTTCACTCGACCCAGTGGCGCACCGTCAGAATCCGGAAGCCCGTCTGCGTGTCGACGAAGAAGGACACCTGGATGCCGGCCCACGGGCCATTCTCGTAGCTCAGGTGGCAGCCCTTGAACGTGTGACCCGCGATGCGCGACTCGAGGTCCGCGAGGCCGTCCGTCACAAGCCCACCCGGAATCGAGTTGTCGCGGTTGGCGAAGGTCACCGCGCTCGTGACGTAGTTGCGGACCTCGTCGGCCGTGGCCAGCGTGGGGCGGTTCGTCCAGTACGGGCTCGGGAAGGTGCCGGGCCTCTCGCCGTGGGGGGGGATGCTGACCCACATCAGCTCAGAGCCGGTACCCGCCCGTCACCTCGACGCGCTGTCCGGTAATCCACCGAGTGTCCTTCGACAGCAGCGAGGCAATGACGTCGGCCACGTCCTCGGGCTCACCCACTCGACCCAGCGGCGTCTCGCCAGCGACCACCTTCTGGAATTGTTCATCGCGCATGAGGCCTCCTCCGAAGTCGGTCGCGATGCCGCCCGGCGCGACGGCGTTGACGTTGATGCGCCTCGGTCCGAGCTCCAGCGCGAGGGCGCGCGTCAACACCTCGAGGGCGCTCTTCACGGCCGAGTACACGGCGACGCCGGAGACCGCATAGCGAGTCAGGCCCGTCGACACGTTCACGATGCGACCACCATCAGCGAGCACCGGGAGGAGTTTCTGCGTGAGAAAGAACGGCCCCTTGAAGTGGACGTCGACGAGCGTGTCGAACGCCGCCTCGGACGTCTCGCTGAAGGCCGAGAAGCCTCCCGAGCCACCGTTGTTGACGAGGAAGTCGAACGTGTCGCGCGACCACACCGACGAGAGCTGTCGCTTCACGTCAGCTACGAACGCGTCAAAGGTTCCAACCTGGGTGAGGTCGAGCCGCAGCGCAACGGCCTTGCGCCCCGTGCCGCGGATGGCTTGCACGACGTCGGTCGCCTCCTTCTCGGCGGAAACGTAGGTGACGATGACGTCGACGCCGCGCGCAGCGAGGGCAAGCGCGGTGCTCTTGCCGATGCCTCGGCTGGCGCCAGTGATGAGGGCAATGGCGGTGGTCTTCTCGTTCGACATGGGAGTCCTTTCAACGACCCGGCATGGGGCTCGGACTCTTGATGCCGTACACTCCTCGACGTAACTAGAGACTCTTTCACCCACTACGAACGTATGGGTGCCATAGGAACCACGAGGTAACCATGCCCATCGTCAAGGCGCTGCCCCTCATCCCCGCCGAGCGCGCGCTGAAGGTCATTGGCGGCCGATGGAAGGTGTTCGCGCTCTACTACCTGTTCGAGGGACCGAAGCGCCTCTCCGAGCTCCGGCGCCTCATCCCCACGGTGAGTCAGAAGGTGCTCGTGCAGTCGCTGCGAGAGCTGGAAGAGCACGGCATCGTTCATCGCGAGATCTTCGCCGAGGTGCCTCCGCGCGTCGTCTACACGGCGACGAAGCTTGGCATGAGCCTCCATCCCATCGTGAAATCGCTCTGCGATTGGGGGAAGCGCCACGCGGACGAGCTCGACGCCGCCGCGGCTGGATGCCCCCCTTCGCTCCCCGTCCCTCAAGCGCCACGCAAAAGGACAGGGCGGGACGGGGCGGGATGACGAGCTACACCCGCCGCGCCCGAGCGGACACGGGCGGCATCTGCAACCCACCGCGCGGCTTCGCGCGCATGGACCAGTACACCGCCACGGCCAGCAGGCTCACGGCGAGCAGCGTCCACAGCGCGGCCCACACCACCGCGGGCACCAAGGTCAGGTCCGCCAGCAGCGCCGCATCACTCCGCGAGCGCACCGCGCTGTTCCACAGGTCGTCCCGCAAATCGAACACCGCGTAGAGCGCCGTGAAGGCCGCGATGAACAGGTTCACCGCGTCCACCGCGCCGTCGGGCAGGTACTTCGCACCCAGCCCCATGGCCACCGCCGTGCCCAGGCAGAACGCCAGCGTGAAGAAATCCCCCGCGTACACCAGCCCCATCACCGTCAGCCACACACACGCCGCGCCCAGCACCCAGCGCCGGAGCTGGAAGCGGAAGGTCGCCAGCAGCAGCCCCGCCCCCGCCACCGCGCTGCCCAGGTAGCCTCCAGAGTAGACGACCACCTTCGCCAGGAAGCCGGGCGGCAGGCGGGACAGGCAGGAGCCCGACTCGTTGGTCGCCAGGTGGATGCTGTCCACCGAGCCTCCCACCAGCAGCGTGGCCAGCGCATGCCCGCTCTCATGCATCATCACCACCAGCACCTTGAGCGGCCAGAAGACGGGCGAGTACCAGAAGTACCACCCCACCCCCAGCATCAGCACGAGGAGGGCCAACCGGCCGAAATCAAGCTGCGCTCCGCTGGCGGTCTTCATCGCTCGTACCCCTCCGGTGGGACACCCCAACACTTAAGCCCGGTCCGTCTTCCATGAAAAATCCCCATCCATGGCGCGGAGCGTTGGAGGAAAGGGGATTCGCGTGCGGGCGCCGGACGGGGTAGGGAGGAAACACCATGAAGAAGACGCTCCTCCTCCTGTCGCTCGTGGCGGCTCCGGCTCTGGCCGGAGAAGGCAAGTGGACCCCTCAGCAGGTCCTGGAGCTGGACCCGGCGTGGCTGCGTGCCCAGGGCCTCCAGGTGCCTCCCAAGAAGCTGTGGGACCCCCAGCGTGGCACCGGCCTGCTCGCGGGCACGGTCAACGTCGGCGGTTGCTCCGGTGCCTTCATCGCCCCCTCCGGTCTCGTCATCACCAACCACCACTGTGCCTTCGGCGTCATCCAGGAGCACAGCACCCCACAGCGCGACCTCATCACCGAGGGCTTCCTCGCCTCGAAGCGCGAGGATGAGCTGCCCGGCAAGGGCTCGCGCGTGCAGGTGCCTCGCAGCTTCAAGGACGTGACGAAGGAGGTCCTCGCCTCGGTGCCCGCGGGCGCCGACGACCTCGCCCGCTACAAGGCCATCGAGCGCAAGCAGAAGGAGCTGGTCGCCGAGTGCGAAAAGCGCCCCGCCACCCGCTGCAACGTGGCCACCTTCGACGGCGGCCTCAACTACACGCTGATGGACTCGGTGGAGCTGGCCGACGTGCGGCTCGTCTACGCCCCGCCCCGCGCGGTGGGTGAGTACGGCGGCGAGGAGGACAACTGGATGTGGCCGCGCCACACCGGTGACTTCGCCATCCTCCGCGCGTACACCGCGCCGGACGGCAGCTCGGCCCCGTACAGCGACAAGAACGTCCCCTACAAGGCCGAGTTCTTCTTCCCCCTGGCCACCGAGGGCGTGAAGCCCAACGACTTCGTCATGGTGCTCGGCTACCCGGGCCTCACCTTCCGCGCGCTGCTCGCCGAGGAGATGGCGGAGCGCCAGTCGCGCCTGTACCCGCGCTTGCGCGACGTGTTCGGCGAGGCCATCAACATCCTCGAGGAGGAGAGCGACAAGAGCCCCACCGGGAAGATTGCCGTCGCCTCGCAGCTCAAGAGCCTGCACAACGTGCACAAGAACGCGGGCGGCCAGCTCGCCGGGCTGAAGCGCGGCCGCATCGTTGAGAAGCAGCACGCCTCCGAGGCCGCGGTGGCCGCCTGGGCGGGCAAGGACGCCAGGAAGTGGGCGCCCGCGCTCTCGGCCCGCGAGGCCCTGCTGGCCGAGCAGGCCAACACGGCGAAGGTGTTCGAGCGCGAGTTCCTCCTGTCCTCCGTGGGCCGCCTGGCCCGGGGCCCGGCCCTGGCGGCGACGCTGTCGCGCCTCGCCGCCGAGCGCGCGAAGCCGGACCTGGAGCGGCGCCCGGAGTACATGGACCGGGAAATGCCGCGCCTCAAGGACCGGCTGGAGCGCGAGCAGAAGAACCTCTTCGCCGCCTCGGACAAGCGCCTCCTGCAGGCCTTCGTCCGGCGCGCGCAGGCGCTGGGCCCCGAGGAGCGCATCGCCGCAGTGGACAAGCACTTCGGCGCGAAGTCCCAGGAGAAGGACGTCGTCGCGAAGATTGACGCCATGTACGCCGGCACGAAGGTGCTGACGCTCGACGAGCGCATGAAGATGGCGGGAGAGACGGTGGCGCAGCTGGAGGCCCGCAAGGACCCGCTGCTCGCCTTCGGCCTGGACCTGGCCCGCGAACTGGCCGCGCTGGACGAGGTGAGGGACCGCCGCCAGGGCGCCGCGCTGCGGCTGCGGCCCGAGTGGCGCAAGGCCGTGCTGGCGCACGCGGGCAAGCCGGTGGCTCCGGACGCCAACGGCACCCTGCGCGTGTCCTTCGCGAAGGTGCAGGGCTACTCCCCGCGCGACGGCGTCGTCTACACGCCCCAGACGACGCTGGCGGGCCTGCTGGCCAAGCACACCGGCCAGGAGCCCTTCGACGTGCCGGCCAAGGTGTCCAAGGTCGCCGAGGCGAAGCGCTACGGGACGTGGATGGATGCGAAGCTCAAGGACGTGCCGGTGGACTTCCTGTCGGACGCGGACACCACGGGCGGCAACTCGGGCAGCCCCACCGTGAATGGCAGGGGACAGCTCGTCGGTGTGAACTTCGACCGCGTCTGGGAGAACGTGGCCAACGACTTCGGCTACAACCCGGACGTGGCCCGCAACGTCAGCGTGGACGTGCGCTACATCCTCTGGATGCTGGACCAGGTCGAGGACGCGGACGCGCTGCTGCGGGAGCTGGGCGTGCGCAAGGGCCCGCCCGTCGTGAGGGAGACGCGCTGATGTCGGACGCGGGGAACGGCTCGCTGCCCCTCCCGGTCTTCAAGCCGGAAGAGAAGGTGTGCTCCAACTGCAAGCTGTTCAGCCCCCACTCCGTGGAGGAGCGCCGGGGCTGGGTGGGGACGTGCCGGCTGCACTCGTGGCGCGGCATGTTCCCGCCCTCCGCTCCCATCTGCGACAAGTTCGTTCCCAAGGGCAGCGCCGCACCCCTGGCGCTCCCCGTCACCGTCCGCGCGCGGGCCGTCGTGCGCGGCGTGGCGCCGGTGGTGGTGCGGCGCCGCGTGGACCCCAATGAAGAAGTGGACCTGGAAGGGCTGAGCATGACGCGTGAAGAGCTGATGGAGATCTTCCGGGAGGCGTCCGGCATGGCCGAGTCTCCGCAGCTGGCCAACAAGTGGGAGGGCGGCACGGTGCGGCTCGTCCCCTCCAACCCGGAGCTGCAGCCCAAGGACTTGCCCATCGACAACCTGTTCCACAAGGTCGTCATGGTGCGCGACAGGCTCCGCGTGCTGGAGCAGAAGCTCAACGCGCACCCCAAGCTGTCGGACGCGGAGAAGGTGGAGATGCAGAGCTACATCACCCGCGTCTACGGCTCGCTCACCAGCTTCAACGTCCTGTTCAAGGACAAGTCGGACCAGTTCGTCGGCTCGAAGGGCGACGAGTAGGCGCACCCCGGACGCCGGCCGGGCCCAGGCCCGGTGCCGGCTCTGGGGGGGCGAGGCGCACCCCACGGGGAGTCACGGCTGCTGGCCGCGCTCCTCCATGAGAGACAGCGTGCGCTGCCGGGCGCGGTGCAGGGTGCTCTTCACCGTGCCCTCGGGGATGCGGAGCAGGCGGGCAATCTCCGGGTAGCTCAGGCCGCGCACCTCGCGCAGGTAGAGCACCTGGCGCTGCTGCTCGTTGATTTCCTCCATCGCCTCGCCGAAGTGGCGCTCCAGCTCCGAGCCCACCGCCTGTACCTCGGGCGACAGCGGCTCCTGGGGCTCGAGGCTCAGCCGCTCCCGGCGCTTGCGCGCGCGCAGCCAGTTGATGCTGCTGTTGACCATGACGCGGTGGAGCCAGGTGCTCCACGCGGCCCGGCCTCCGAAGCCCGGGGCCACGCGGGCCAGCCGGGCGAAGACGTCCTGCACCACGTCCTCGGCGTCGTCGGTGTCGCCGACGATGCGCCGGGCGATGGCCAGCGCGCGGGAGCGGTGCTCGGTGTAGAGCTGGGTGAGGGGAGGAAGCGAGACGCAGGCGGCATTCATGGCGGGTGGTCTCCTGGAACACCCCGGGTGGGGACTGCCAGGAGTTGGAACGAACGAGCCGCCAGAAGGTTCTATCGCCCCGTGGGGAAAGGATTTCCTCCCCCGCGTGTCGGGTGGCCGACACGCCTACCTCCCCCGCGTCCCTCCGCTACTCCTGCTCGTCCTGCTTCGTCAGGCCCCAGTCCTTCAGCCGCTTGAAGAGGGTGGAGCGCGCCACGCCCAGCTCGCGCGCCACGCGCTCGCGGTTGTTGTTGCAGCGCTTCAGCGCGGCCTCGACGATTTGCCGCTCCAGCTTCTCCAGCATCTGCTCCAGCGTCATGCCGGGCGGCAGCTCCGGCACGGAGATGCCGGTGTCGCGGTTCAGCTCCTGGTCGAAGGCGAGGCCGTCCGCGTCGATGACGGGCCCCTTGCGCAGCAGCAACGCGCGGTGCACCACGTTGCGCAGCTCGCGGATGTTGCCCGGCCACGAGTGCTGCTGCAGCCGCTCCAGCGCCGCCGGGGTGAAGCGCACGGCCTGCCCGCGCGGCGCATAGGTGCGCAGGAAGTGCTCGGCCAGCGCGCCCAGGTCGCTCTTGCGGCTGCGCAGCGGCGGCAGGTGCAGGGGGATGACGCAGAGCCGGTAGTACAGGTCCTCGCGGAAGCGGCCCTCGCGCGCCGCCGCCAGCAAGTCCCTGTTGGTGGCCGCCACCACCCGCACGTCCACCTGGATGGGACGGCTGGCGCCCACACGCTTGATTTCCCCACCCTCCAGCGCGCGCAGCAGCTTGGCCTGCAAGTCGAGTGGCAGCTCGCCAATCTCGTCGAGAAAGAGGGTGCCTCCGTCGGCCTCCTCGAAGGCGCCCTTGCGCGCGGTGTTGGCGCCGGTGAAGGCGCCCTTCTCGTGGCCGAACAGCTCGCTCTCGATGAGCTCCTTGGAGATGGCCGCGCAGTTGACGGGGATGAGGGCGCGGTTCGCCCGCTGCGAGCAGGCGTGGATGGCGCGCGCCACCAGCTCCTTGCCGGTGCCGGACTCGCCCAGCACCGTCACCGCCGCGGACGAGGGCGCCACCCGCTCAATCAGCTCGGACAGCTGCCGCACCGACGGGTCCGAGCCGATGATGCCGTGGAAGTCCGCCACGTCCTTGCGTGAAGCCGGGGCCGCCGACTCCAGCACCAGCTCCGTCTCGCCCACGCGCAGCACGGTGGGCAGCGGCACCTCCGCCTCGAATACGCGCACCGGCCCCAGCCAGGTGCCGTTGGTGGAGCGCAGGTCCACCACGTGGAAGGTGCCGTCGCGCCGGGTCACCTTCAGGTGCCGGCTGGAGGCGAAGCGGTCCTGGAGGACCAGATCACAGCCCGCGTCCTTGCCCGCGGTGAAGCCCTCGCCCGTGAAGCGGTGCACGGACTCGTTGAGCCCCTGCTTCACCCGCACCTGCGCCGGCTGCCAGCGCGCGGTCCGCGCGTCCACGGCCTGCACGGACGTGGTGTGCCCCACCTCGGTGGTGACGTCCGCGCCGTCCCCGCCCGCGCGCAGCCGGAACACCGCGCGCCACTGGCCCAGGGCCAGGTCCGCGCCGTCCGCGAGCTCGCCCGCGGTGACGGACTGCCCGGCCACCAGCGTGCCCTTGCCGGACAGGTCCTCCACGCGGCAGCGCTCGCCATCCCACAGCAGGGCCACCTGCTGGCGGCTCACCTCCGGGTCGGGAATGGCGACGTCACACTGCTCGCCGCGACCGAGCACCAACCGGGCCCGGTCCACCGCCACCCGCAACACCTCCTCGCCACGACGAAAGAACACCAGCTCTGGCATTCCCAGCCCCTCCCGACAGGTTGGTTCCCGAGCGCTTTACACGGCGGGTGTTCACCTTTCAACCCCACGCCCCGGGTAGGGCGTGGGGGAGGGTGGCCTCAGCGACGCGGCGTGAAGGTGGGCCGGTTGAGGAAGCCGGCGAGGCGGGCGGCCCGGAAGCTGGGGTCCTTCTTGTCCGGCGGGAGGATGGTGACGCCCATGCCGATGGGCCCCAGCCGCTTCTGGGCCTCGGGGTCCAGCTTGAAGTTCACATCCATGGCCGGCTCGCTGTACTCCAGCCGCTTGCCCAGCTTCAGCGTGCCGGTGGCCAGGGCCTCCAGGTCGTCGCTCTTGAGGCGCAGCGTCTGCACGGTGCCCAGCCCCTTCTCGAACTGGATGCGCCCGGTGAGCGCGCCCAGCGCGATTCGCGGCAGGTCCACGGCCATCGCCTGCCCGCCGCCCATGGGGAGGGAGGCCTTGCCGCCCTTGATGACCAGCCCCTGCGAGTCCAGCGTCAGCTCGCCGTCCGCCTGGGACAGGTCCGCGTCCGGGCCCTTGCCCTTGGGCAGCGTCAGCGCGAGGGTGCCGTTCAGCTCACCCTCCATGTCCAGGCCGGTGAAGGCCGGCAGGTTGCCGCCGGAGGCCTGGAGGCCGTCCGCCTCCACGCGCACCTTCACGTCGCCCAGCCCGCCCACGGCCGCGCTCAGCGTGCCGCCCATGGCGCTCGCGCGCACGGCCACGCCCGGCGGGAAGAGGGTGGGGCGCACCGCCACGGAGTCGAGCAGCACCGGCTCGCCCAGTTCCAGCGCGCCCGGCACGTTGCCCTCGCCGGTGGCCAGGGCCGCAATCACCTCGGCACTCAGCGGCTGGGCCGGCTTGCTCACGCGCACCTGGGTGGCGGTGATGCCCGCCAGCCCCGGCCGCAGCGAGCCGATGCGCACGGCGAGCCCCGCCTGGGCCGCCTCCGTCACGAGCCGCGAGCGGATGGCGTCGTACGGGAAGGTGACGAACAGGCCGAGGATGAAGGCCACCACCGCGAACGCGGCGTAGCCGAGGAAGAGCTTCCAGCGGGCGGGCTTGGTGTCAGGAGGCATGGCTTATTGCTTCATCCGGTAGGTGGCGACGGTGGTCCACGCCGTCAGCGTGTCCGAGGCGCTCCTCGGCTCGATGCGCAGGTACTTCACCTTCACCACCCCCGGCCCGCTCTCCACCGTGGTGAGGAAGTCCGTCAGCTTGCGCAGGTCCACGTCCGTGAAGGTCAGCTCCACGGAGCTCTCGATGATTTTACCGTCCCCCACGCCCAGCTCGCCCTTGGGCGTCATGTTGGGCACCTGGAGGCCGGCCGCCGTGGCCTTGTCCTCGATGTAGCTGATGAGCTGCACGTCGCTGGACGACAGCTGCTGCTCCACCGACTGCCGCGCCGCCTGCGCCTCGCGGTAGCTGGCCGCCAGCGCCTGCACCTCCTGCAGCTTCGCCAGCTTGTCCTGCGTGCGCTTGCGGTAGCCGGACGCGCTGTTGGCGAACGTCACGACGACGGCGAAGACGATGAACGCCAGCAGCGCCGCGCCGGCGATGGACACCATCCGCCGCTCACGGTCACTCAGCCGCTCGAACCACGTCGTCACCGGTGCGAAGACTTCCTGGATCCTGGCCATGACTAGCTCTCCCCGCCCTGCGTCCCCGGGCACTGCACCTGGACGTCCAGGCGGAAGGACACCTTGTTGCCGTCCCGCGTCCGCTCCACTTTGCCCTGCCGCACGTCCTTGAAGCACGCGTGGCCCTTGAGCGCGTTGGACAGCGTGTCCACCTGCTTCGACGAGTCCGTCTCACCCTGGAGGATGACGCGGTCCAGGTCGATTTGAATCCGGTCGAACTTCACCGGCACGTCCTCCGGCACCCGCTGCGTGACTTCCGCCAGCAGATTCACCGCCGTCAGCTTGGGCAGCGCCGCCGCCGGGCTCTCCACGCCCTTGAGCATGCTGAGCGCGCGGTTGTAGTCCTTCTCGCACTTGCCGAGGATGCGCTGCGTGGTGTCACACAGCACGGCGTCCACCTGCGCCTCGCGGCGCGACAGCACCGAGTTGCGCACCACGCCGTAGGCGATGAAGAGCAGCAGGAGCGTGGCCGCGAACGAGGCCAGCAACCCCAGCTTGTCCTTCATGTAGTCGAAGTCACCCTTGAAGGAGAGGTCACCCCGGCGGAAGTTGAAGCGCGGCGCCCTGGCGCCCGTCGCGTTGCCCCGCAGCGCCAGCGAGTACGCCTGCACGGCCGCCGGCTGCACCGCCGCGGGAATCGCCTCCGCCGCGTCCGCGGGCAGCGCCAGCAGCCGCACCGGCAGGTTCAAGTCACGGGAGAGCTGCTCGGCCAGCCCGGGCATGCGCGCGGTGCCGCCGCTCAGCACCACCGAGCCCACCTGCTGGCGGGTGCGGGCGGTGAAGGCCTTGAGGGTGGGGCGCAGCTCGCGCAGCACCGGCTGCAGGCCCCGCACGAAGGCCCCCGCCGCGCGCTCCGCGTCCGGGCCCTGCGCCGCGCTGGCCATGGCCCCGTGCTGCTCCTTCCAGTGGTGCGCCTCCGCCAGCGACGTCTGGAACTCGGTGGCCAGCGCCTTGCTCAAGTCCCGCCCGCCGCCCGCGAAGGTGCGGGTGAACGTCACGCCCAGGCCCGGCTTGCCGAAGGACACCGAGGTGCGCTCGTGGCCGATGTCCACCAGCGCCACCGCGCCGCCCTCGCCCGTGCCCTCGAAGAGGCCCGGCGACTGCTGGAACAGGTTCTGGTAGGCGAGGCCGGGGTGGGTGACGATGCGCGGGTCCAGCTTGAGGTCCGCCAGCAGCGCCAGCAGCGACTGCAGCTCCTCCTTGCGCACCACGCCCACCAGCAAGTCGCTGGCCTTGTCCTTGCTGCCCTCCACATCCTTCAGGCCGACGACCTGGTAGTCGTAGACGGCGTCGGAGAGGTCGAAGGGCAGCTGGCTGCCAATCTCGAAGGGCAGCGTCGCTTCAATGCGCTTGCCGTCGGAGAACGGCAGGCTCAGCGCGTGCGTGGTGAGCGACGGGCCGGGCAGGGCGATGACGACCTGGTCCAGGTTTCCGGGCGGGAGCTGGCCGAGCAGCTCCTGCACCGCGGCGCGCAGGGTGTCCGCGCGCTCGCCCTCGGGCGCGCGCCGGACCTCGGCGAACCCCTTGACGGTGTGTCCCTTCGTCTTGGACTCCAGCACCACGCCCTTCACGGAGTGGCTGCCAAGGTCCAGGCCAAGAATGCGGGCCATACTATTCCTCTCTCCAGTACAGGAGCCTGCCCAGCGTGTCGTCCAGCCGGACCACGGCGGTGAGCGTCTTCTGCACGCTGCCCGCTTCTCCCACGGATTTGATGGTGAACGTCTGACTCTTGTCGCCCACGAGCCGGTTGCCCGCCACGTTGGCCTTCACGGCCGGGTTGATGGGGATGCCGGCTGACTCGACCACGGCGACGAAGTCCTGCACGGACATGCCGAAGAAGCTGAACATCTTCGCCGAGCGGACGCGGGTGATGACCTCGTTGAGGAACACCGGGTCGTGCAGCCGCGGGTCCGGCCGCGTCTGGTCCGCCACCGACATGATGGCCAGCCCCAGCATCACCGGGTCGTCCGTGTTGATGTTGGGCCGCCGGTTGATGTCCGGGTACACGGTGAGCCTGTCGCGGAACGCGGACATGAACTGGTCGTTCACCCCGTGCACCCGGTACAGCTCGTCCACGCTGTCGAAGCGCGCGTTCTTCGGCTCGTAGGTCGGGTCATAGCGGCTGTACGCGGCGCCCTCATCCGAGAAGCCGGAGGGCAGGGGGTTCGTTGCGTCCACCAGGTTGATGGCCGAGCCCGTCTCGTCGTCGTCCGCCCAGTCCTTCAGCGCCAGCACCACGTCCTGCGGCGTGCTGCGCACCTTGTTGGCGTCGTCGCGCTCCCAGAGGAACTCGAAGCGCTTGTCGTTGAACATGTCCAGCATGCGCAGCATGGTGGGGTACGCGTCGCCGGCGCCGGCCATCAGGCGGTGGACGTTGAGCTTCTCCTCCTCGTCGGAGATGGAGGCCAGGAAGCAGCCCTCGAAGCCGCCGAAGGAGCGTTGCGTCATCTGCGACGCCACCTCCATCGCCGCCGGGTCCTTCTCGGCGTCGTCCATCTTGAAGTCCTTGTCGTCCGCCGGCTCCATCGCCGCCGTCTCGCCGTCCGCGCCCTCGCTCTTCACCAGCCCCTTGAGCATGTGGCAGTCCACACGCGCCATCTTGTAGAGCTGGATGTTGAGCGACGACGGCTGCGGCGTCTGCTGGCCACCCTGCTGCGCCTGCGGGCCCAGGAACTGCGAGAGGAGGGCCGCCGGGTTGGGGATGGGCGTCTGGTCCACCTGCTTCTGGAAGCGCAGCAGCAGCCGGGACAGGGCAATGCCCGAGCGCGCCAGGTAGTACGCGCGCACCTCGTCCCGCTGGTTGGCCGCCAGCTGCAGGTCCACCCGGCTGTTGTAGGCGAAGTCGGTGGCAATCACCGTGAGGATGGCGATGGACACCACCGCGATGATGAGCGCCACGCCACGCGAGCGCCGCTCACGGCGGGCCGCGGGGGACGCGCTCCTACGGCGGCGGGACTTCTGTTGGAAGAAGCTGGGCATCAGTACCTCGGCAGCTCCGTGTTGAGCATGATGCGGGCCTGGGTGGTGTACTTCGCTTCCTTGCCCGTCTCGTCCACGGCCGTGACGGTGACGCGCACCCGCGTGGGCAGCAGGGCCTTGAGCTCCGTGCGCCGGGTGTCCCACTCGTCGTCCCACTCCTTCTTCTCCGAGTTCCAGTACGCGAACTCCAGCCCCTTGACGCCCTCGAAGAGCACGTCCGTGTTGCCGCCCCGGTCCATGCGGTCATCCACGTTGGGGTTGACGCGGCGCTTGAGGTCCTGCCGCCCCTTCGCCTCCCGGTCCGTGGACGCCTCCACGAAGTACTCCACCACCGCCTGGTCGGACTCCTTCACGTCCGTGTACAGGCGCTGGTGTGAGAACGTGGTGAAGAGCAGCTTGTCCCGCTCGCCGACGAAGTTGGTGGGCCGGTCGTTCTGATCTCGGAAGCGCTTCAGGTCATACCTGTCGCTGACGTACGCGGAGCCAATCTCGCGCGCCATGCGGTTCATGGCCACGCGCACCTGGCGGTAGCGGTCCGCGTCCGCCTCCACCGTCTCCTTGGCCGTCAGGCCCGTCTGGAAGGCCATGGCCACCACGGTGCCCATCAGCGCCGTAATCGCGACGGCCACCATGACCTCCATCAGCGTGAAGCCGCGAGCGTGGCGCCTCATCACTGGGTCCTCCTCTGGAAGCCGGGGATCTTGATGTTGCCCAGCGGGTTGTTGCCCTGGCCGCCCGGGGGGACGATGCCGCCCGTGCCCGGCTGCTGGGCGCCGCCGTTGCGCTGGTTGTTGAAGTCGGACTGGCGCATGAGCGGCATGCGCGTCTGCGGGTCCAGCATGGTGCCGTTGGGGCCGGGCATCGGGTTGGCCACGATGAGGCCCGTGTTCGGGTTCACCCACTGGTTCTCCTGGCCCGGGGGCTGCTGGCCCTGCGACTGGGCGAAGGCCGCGCCGCCGTTGCGGTCCGAGCCCGGCCCCAGAGACACCACGTGCGTCACCAGGTCGATGCTCTCCAACTGCGTGCCCTCCATCCAGAAGACCGTGAGGTGCACCTCGCGCACCGTCTGGGTGATTTGCTGAATCATCTGCGTGAACATGGGCTGCGCCATGCCCATGGCCGCGCCGCCCATTCCACCCAGGCCCGAGGGCTGGGGACCGCCGGACGCGCCGTCCTTGCCACCGCCGCCGCCCGCGCCGCCGCCGAAGAGGCTGGCGATGCCGCCCATGGGGTCTCCATCCCCGCTATCGCCGATGGGCAGGTTGAAGATGGCGCCGATGAGCTGGTCCGGCGTCACGCCCTCCGTCTTGGGGGCGATGATGCGCGCGCGCCACTTGAACTGGGGCCAGCCGTCGTCGGAGAAGTCACCGGACTCCTCGTCGTCGTCGTTGGAGAAGCCGTCGTCGTAGAGCTTCTGCTCCAGGTCCGTCATCTTCGAGCGGGCCAGCAGCGACGCCACGGTGAGGCGCTTGGTGTAGACGTGGTTGGACACCGCGCCCGCGTTCAGGTCGAAGATGGCCATGAGCGCGAGCCCGAGGATGGCGAGCGCCACCACCACCTCCAGCAGGGTGAAGCCCTGGTTGCGTCTCATTTCGGCACCTCCAGCTCTTCGGCCACCACCTGCACCTTGCCGGTGAGGGGTGACACGTCCAGCGTCCAGACGTTGTCCCCCTGCTTGACGTACACGTGGGCCTTCTCCGTGTAGCCCTGCGGGAAGAAGTAGAGGTAGGCCACGCCGCTCTCCACCGGCTCGCGCTGGTGGCGCGTCCACACCGACACCTTCACGTCCCCCGGCAGCTCGCGCGAGGGCACCTCTTCCGAGGTGTACGACGAGAAGCGGGCCGCGTTCTCCACGCGCTGCTTCTCACCTTCCATCAGCTCCGTGGCGGTGGGCGCGTCCCCGCCGGACACGAGGTAGTTGCGGCGCGTCTCGCCGTTGGCGCCCGTGCCTCCGCTGGCGCGCGCGTTCCGCTCGCGCTCGCTGTTCTCGTCGCGCAGCGCGGTGTCCCGGTCCCTCGACGTCGTCACCGCGCCCTCCGCGCACTCGGCGTGGTAGCGGGTGGGCTCCTCGCTCTTCGGGTCGGGAATCTCGAACACCAGGCGGCACGTCTTGCCGCGCAGCGCGGCCGAGTCGTACAGCGAGCGGATGAGGCCCGCCAGCTCGCCCGCGGAGCCCTTCGCCTTGGCGCCGGTGATGGAGCCGATGCCCATCACCGCCGCGGAGAACAGCATCGCGACGATGATGATGGCGATGGAGATTTCGATGAGCGTCAGGCCGCGCTGGGCGCGGCGGCGGGCGGGCGTCATGGCTGCTCCCAGTGGGCGGCCAGCGCTCCGCCGCTGCTCAGGTCCGCGTCCGGGCCACTGCCGCCCGCCTTGCCGTCCGCCCCGTAGGAGACGACGGCGCCCGTCTTGCCGTCCATCCAGTACACGTACGGGTGGCCCCAGGGGTCCACCGGCACCGCGTCCAGCAGGCGGGCCTGGATGAGCGGGGTGAAGCCCTCTTCCTTCGAGGGGAAGCGCCCCATCAGCCGGTGGTGCGACTTGAAGAACCCCTCCAGCTTGCGGATCTCCGCCCGCGCCCGGCGCTGCTCGGTCGTGAGCGACGCGTCATGCGTCAGCCACACGAGGAAGAAGGCCAGACCCGTGGCGACCAGGAAGACGAGGGCCAGGATGAACCGCCCCACGTTCCGGGGGCGGTCCGTCCCCTCCTGCGAGGGCATCGGGGTGGTGAGGGAGGCGTGCTCGTTCATACCCAAGGCCCTATGCAACACGCGGGGTGCGCTACTTCTTCACTTGTTGTTGGCGGCGGCGCCGTCCGCGGAGGAGATGTCCGCGTCGTTGCCCTCGCCACCGGCGGTGCCGTCCGCGCCGTAGGAGATGATGACGGGCTTGCCGCCCTCGTTGATGTACACGTAGTCGTTGTTCCAGGGGTCCTTGGGCATCTGCTCCAGGGCCTGGGTCTCCACGAGCGCGTTCAGGCCCGAGGCGGTGTCGGGGTACTTCCCCTTCTTCGTGTAGTAGAGCTTCATCGCGCCCTGGATGCTCTTGATGTCCAGCGAGGCGCGGTCTCTACGGGCGGCCTCCAGCTGCGGAATCACCGCCACGCCCACGGCCGCCGCGATGAGGCCGAGGATGGTGATGACCACCATGATTTCAATCAGGGTCATGCCGCGGCTCTTGCGGCGCTGCTTCCTCTGGGTCTTCTGGCTCATGTCTCGTTCCTAGCTCGGGTGACTTTCTGGCAGTCCACCCGGTTGAGTTCGTGTCGTCCTGTCAGGGCGTCCGGGCCCCGTCCGCCACGCCCGCCTGCGGGCGCTGGGACTGGGGACCGTACAGCCGGGCCCCCACCGTCAGCAGCGCCGCCGCCACGGCAATCATGGCGGCCAGGGTGACGCGCTGAATCCAGCGGTCCATGGTGTCGTTCATCGTCGCGTCACTCCTCACCGGATGGCCGAGTTCACCTGGAGGATCGGCAGCAGGATGGAGAGCGCTACGAATGCAATCACCGCGCCCATCACCACGATGAGCAGGGGCTCGAGGAGCGAGGTGAGGGCGCCGATGCGCACATTCACCTGCGTCTCGTAGTTGTCCGCCACGTTGGTGAGCATGTCCTCCAACTGGCCGGAGCGCTCACCGATGGCGACCATGTGGTACACGAGCGGAGGGAACTCCCCCGAGCGCTTGAGCGGGGTGGCGATGCTCTCGCCCTCGCGGATGGAGTCGCGGGCCTTCTCCACCACCTCCGCGAGCACCGTGTTCGTCATCACCGCCTTGACGATGTCCATGGCCGCCAGCAGCGGGACGCCGCTCTTGAGCAGCGTGGCCAGCGTGCGGGCGAAGCGGGAGATGGACAGCAGGCGCACCAGGCTGCCGACGACGGGGGCCCTCAGGGTGATGCGGTCCCACTTCGGCTTGCCCTTGGGGCTCTTCGTCCAGCGCATGAACAGCCAGACGCCCAGCGCCATCAGCGGCACGGCGACGAACCACCAGTTCTGGAAGAAGTTGCTGGTGGCGATGAGGATGCGCGTGCTCAGGGGCAGCGTGGCCTTCATCGTCTCGAAGATCTTCGTCACCTTCGGCACCACGAAGACCATGAGGGCCACGAGGATGCCGCCGCCCACCACCATCATGATGGCGGGGTAGAGCATGGTGCTGAGAATCTTCTGCTGCAGCCGGGCCTGGTTCTCCGTGAAGTCCGCCAGGCGCGTGAGCACCGCGTCCAGCGCGCCCGAGGCCTCGCCCGCGCGCACCATGTTCACGTAGATGCTGGGGAAGATTTTGGGGTGCTGGCCCAGGGCGTCCGCGAGGGTGGAGCCCTCGTTGACGCGCTGCTTGATGTCGGAGAGGGCGCGCTTGAAGCGCTCCTTCTCCACCTGGTCCACCAGCGCGCTGAGCGACTCCACCAGGGTGACGCCGGCGTGCAGCAGCGTGGACAGCTGCCGGGTGAAGATGGCGACGTCGTCGGTGTTGACGCGGCCCCGGCCCAGCTTGCGCAGGTCGATGTCGCGCGCCACCAGCGACGCGTTGGCGCCCTTGGACACGGCGGCGCGGCTGCCCTCCGCCTGTGCCAGCACGTCCGTGAGGAAGATGCCGTCGCCGCGCAGCTTGGAGCGCAGCGTCTTGGGGGAGTCCGCCTCGAGCAGGCCCTTGATGGACTTGCCCGCGGAGTTGATACCTCTGTACTCGAAGACCGGCATGGCTCAGACCCCGGCCCCTCCCAGGGAGGAGCTGTCGGTTACATGTCCTCCTGGGTGATGCTCAGCACTTCCGCGATGGTCGTCTCGCCCAGGGAAATCTTCCGCGCGCCGTCGTCCAGCAGCGACGTCATGCCCTTGGACGCTGCGGAGCGCTTGATGGTGGACGCGTCCACGTTCTTCAGCACGAGCTGGCGGATGTCGTCATCCACGGGGAGGAACTCGTAGATGCCGGTGCGGCCCCGGTAGCCGTTGCGGTTGCACGACGGGCAGCCGGTGGCCTTGTAGATGCGGTCCGTCCCGTAGCGCGCCTTGAAGGAGGCCAGCGTGTGGCTGAGCTCCTTGAGCTCCGCGTCCGTGGGCACGTAGGCCACGCGGCAGTCCGGGCACACCCGGCGCACGAGGCGCTGGGCGAGGATGCCGGTGAGCGACGAGGCCACGAGGAAGGGCTCCACGCCCATGTCCACCAGTCGCGTCACCGCGCCCGCGGCGTCGTTGGTGTGCACCGTGGACAGCACGAGGTGGCCCGTCAGCGACGCCTGGATGGCGATTTCCGCCGTCTCCTTGTCGCGGATTTCGCCGACCATGATGACGTCCGGGTCCTGGCGGAGGAACGAGCGCAGCCCCTGCGCGAAGGTGAGGCCAATCTTCGGGTTGATGGCCATCTGGCCAATGCCCTTGAGCTGGTACTCGACCGGGTCCTCGACGGTGAGGATGTTGAGGTCCGGCGTGTTGATTTTCGACAGGGCGCCGTAGAGCGTCGTCGTCTTGCCGGAGCCCGTGGGGCCGGTGACGAGGATGATGCCGTGCGAGCGCTTGATGACGGCTTCCATGGAATGGAGCGTCGCCTGGCTCATGCCGATTTCGGCCAGGTCCAGCAGCGTCGCCGTCTTGTCGAGCAGACGCATGACGATGCGCTCGCCGAAGGACGTGGGGATGGTGGACAGACGGATGTCGATGTCGCGGCCGGCCAGCTTGATGCGGATGCGGCCGTCCTGCGGCAGGCGCTTCTCCGCGATGTTGAGCTGCCCCATGACCTTCACGCGGCTGACAATCGCGTTCTGGTAGCGCTTGGGCGGCTTGATGACCTCCTGCAGCACACCGTCCACGCGGAAGCGCACCAGCAGCTCGCGCTCCATCGGCTCGATGTGGATATCGCTCGCGCGCTCCTTGGCGGCGCGGAACAGCACGGAGTTCACCAGCCGGATGACGGGTGCCTCGTCATTCACGTCGAGGAGGTCCGTGGGCTCCTCCAGCTCGTGGGCGATGGAGTCCAGGTCCGTGGTCTCCATCTCGTCCACCAGCTGCTCGGCCTCGTTGACCGAGCGGTCATAGACGCTGTTGATGGCGTCGGTGACGGTGCTCGCCAGGGCGATGCGCTGGCTGATGCTCTGGCCCAGCAGGAGCCGCACATGGTCCAGCGCGGAGGTGTCCAGGGGGTCCGAGACGGCCACCGCCACGGCGTCCCCCTCCATGGACAGCGGGAGGATGTGGGCCTGCTTGGCGAAGTTGATGGGGATGCGCTTGACCAGCTCCGCATCCACCTCTTCGGTGAAGATGCGGGCCAGGTAGGGCAGGTCCAGCTGGTGGCCCAGCGCCTTGGCCACGTCTTCTTCGCTGACCGCCTTCATCCCCACCAGCACCTCGCCCAGGCGCTGGCCCTTCTCGGCCTGGACGGCGAGGGCCTCCTGGATCTTCTCCTCGGTGAGCGAGGGGACGAGCGCGCGGAGGATTTCCCCCAGCGGCCGGCCACAGAGGAAGGCCTGGCCGTGCGAGACGACCTGGGTGGCGTCATTGCGCGCGGGGGCAACCGCGGTGGCGGTGGTCAGGGTGGGGTCGGCGGTCACGTTCATGGGCTCTGTTCACCAACGTCCGGCTGGATGCGCAGGTTCTCGGGGGAGACGTCCTCGGGAGCCGGAGGGCTCTCGGGGACGGGCGCCTCGGGCCGCGGGGCCGGCACTGGTTCATCGGAACCCCCCGGAGGCGGCGCGACTTCCCGCACCTCGGGTTCACCCTGGGGCGCGCCCGGCGTGGGAGCCGGAGCAGGGAGCGTGCGCCCGTTCGCCGGGCTGGCGGGGGCGATGATGCGCTCGCCGGGCATGCCCGGGCCGCCGTTCTCCGCGCGCTGCTGCTCCTTCATCACCGCCTGGTTCATGCGCGACAGGGGGCCGGGCTTGCGGCTGAAGTCCACCGCCACGTCGTAGCCGGGCACCTGGCCGTAGAACTGCTCCACGAACTGCTGCCGCTCCTTCATCTTCCGCTCGAAGATGATGCGGAAGTCCTCGGGGCCCCGGATGATGTAGGGCGTCAGGAAGAGCAGCAGGTTCGTCTTCGTCTTGCGGCGCGACGTCTCGCGGAAGAGGTGGCCGATGATGGGGATGTCACCCAGCACCGGCACCTTGGAGACGGACTCCAGGGTGCGGTCCTGCATGATGCCGCCCAGCACCACCGTCTCCTGGTCCTTGGCGATGACCGTCGTCTTCGCGCTGCGGCGGGCCGTGGTGGGGCCGAGCACCGGGTCCGTGGAGGCAATCTCCTCCGTCTGCTCGGTGATGACGAGGCGGATGTAGTCGCTCTCGTTGATCTGCGGCTTGACGGTGAGCTTCAGCTCCACGTTCTGGCGCGTAATCGGCGCGTAGAGCGAGCTGAGGCCGCCCAGCCCACCGAGGATGGAGGGGATGCCGCCGGGGGTGCCGGTGGTGCCGCCGCCCACCGTGGAGCCCAGCGACGAGGGGTTGAAGCCAGACTGGAAGGGCACATTCTGCCCCACCGTGATTTCCGCCTCCTCGTTGTCGCTGGTGAGGATGTGCGGGGTGGAGAGGACGTTGACGTCCGAGCTCTGCTGCATGGCGTGCAGCACCACGCCGAAGGCGGGGATGTCCAGGCCCAGCTTCTCCAGCGCGGGGATGACGGGGCCCTGGAGGCCGGCGAGGAAGCCGCCGAACTGCGCGAGGCTGCCCAGCGACAGCGACGGGGGCAGGCCCTGGCCGGTGTTGTTGGTGCCGATGAGGCCCGGCACCGCGCCGTCGTCCGTCTTCAGGCTGAAGCCGCTGTGGAGGTTCACGCCGAACTCGGCGTTCCGGTCCAGGTTGACCTCCATGATGACGGCCTCCACGAAGACCTGGCGGCGCGGCGTGTCCAGCTGCTGGATGATTTGAACGATGTTCTTGTAGTCGGCCGCGCTGGCGACGATGACCAGCGAGTTGGTGCCCTTGTCGGCCGAAATCTTCACCTCGCCGCTGAACAGCTCCGCGGCCTGGGTGGCGCCGCCGCCACGGGGGATGCCCTGGGGCGCCTGCGGGGAGGGGTTGCGCGGGCGGTTGGCGGTGCCCTGCGCCAGCGACTGGAGCGTGCTGGCCAGCTCCTCCGCGTTGGCGTTCTCCAGCGGGTAGACGTTGATGCGGCCGCCCGTGCTGGTGGGGATGTCCAGCTGCCCGACAATCTCCTGGATGCGGTCGAAGGCCGCGGGGCTGGCGACGATGATGAGCTTGTTGGTGCGCTCGTCCGGGATGATCTGCGACAGCGTCACCGGCCCGCTGGAGCCCTCCTGGCCGGCCTGCGCGGCCTGGGCGGCGGCAATCTCACCCGGCGAGGCGCCGGGGGACACGTTCTGCGAGAAGCCCCCGGGGCGCTGGCCGGGGCGGGCGCCCTTGGACTCGAAGAGGCGCTGCACCGTGGTGGCCACGTCCTGGGCCGCCGCGTACTGAATCTGGATGACGCGCAGCTCGTCGCTGGCGGCGCGGTTGTCCAGCTGGTTGATGATGCGCTCCAGGCGGTGGATGTTGGAGCCCACGTCGTTGACGATGATGGTGTCCGGCGGGTACGGAATCGTGTCGCCGTCCTTGGACACCAGCTGCTGCAGCACGCCGCGCAGCGGCTCGACTTCCACGTTCTTGATGCGGAACAGCTTCGTCACCATCTGCTCGTTGGTGGTGTACGGCGCACCCTCGTCGACGATGGTGGGGATGGGGTTCTGCTTCGCCGAGCGCTTGTCGACAATCTTCAGGAAGCGGCCGTGCTGGTAGACGGACAGGCCGTTGGCGTCGAGCGCGGCGAGGAAGGCGGAGTAGAAGGCGTCCGCGTTGACCTCCACGCGGCCATTCTCCGGGCCGATGATGGAGATCTTCCCGCGCACGTTCTCCGGGAGGATGAAGGTGCGGCAGGTGGCGTCCGCCACCGTCTGGACCAGCTTCTCGATCTCCACCTTGTCGAAGTAGATGCCGTAGCGGGCATTGCGCCGGGCCTCCTCGCACGTGGGCGTGCGGCGGGGACCCTGGTTGGCCTCCTCGGCGCCACCGGCGCCGGAGGTCTGCGGGGTGATCGTCCGATCACCCGGCGTGGCGGGCGAGGTGGTGCCGGAAGGAGGGGGGCGGCGCTGGGCCTGCGCGGGAACGGCGAGCGCGAGGCACAGGCAGAGCATCCAGGACGGGAGCGTCTTCATGGAGAGCGTGCGCTGCGGGGGTGATTAACGGACGTTGTACGACTTCTTGATCGGCGCTCCGTTGCGCTCGATCTCGATCTCGATGCGGGATGCGTCCTTCATCTTCGAATAGACCTCCAGCGCCTTCTCCGGGCTGTTGAGGTCGAATCCGTTGATGCGGCGGATGACGTCGCCGTTCTGGACGCCAATCTTGGAGTAGATGGAGTCCGGGCGGATGGAGAAGAGCTTGAACCCCACCGCCTGACCATCCTTGAAGGCGGGGACGATGCGGGCCTGCATGGCCACGTCATTGAGGTTGTTGAGCGTCTTGTCGATCTCCGCGCGCGGCACCTCGTACTCGTTGTCGTTGACGGCGCGGATGCCGCTGCCGTTGGGCGGCGGGGCGGTGTTGGCCTGGGCCACGGGCGGGGTGGGCGGCACGAAGGCGCCGTCACCCGGCTGCCCGTCGATGAACTCGCGGCGGCCGTTGTTGAGGATGATGACGCGCTCGCGCTCGATTTCCTGCACGGTGGCGCCCTGGAGGGCGTTGCCAACCATGTAGGTCTGCGAGCGCTGCGTCACCATGTCCTGGATGGAGGCGAAGGACCAGTCGGCGTTGCTCGCGACGAGGGTGCCCAGCAGCTTCACCCTCAGGCCGCTCTTCACCGGCGCCGCGTTGGGGTCCGCCTGGACCAGCTCCGGCTCGACGACCGCCTTCTCGGGCTCGGGAATCTTGATGCCGGTGAGCCGCGACAGCCGGTTCATGTCCAGCATGGCCAGCGTCGACTCCGACCGGCGTGGCTGCGTGGGCGCGCGCGTCGCCGTCCCGGAGGGAACCGGGGCGATGGCGGACTCGACGAACAGGTTCACCGTGCGCGCCGCCAGCAGGGCCACGAGCAGGATGAACAGCAGGTTCACCGTCCAGAAGTATTTTCGAAAGAAGAGTTCCATCACGCTTCCGGTAGTAAGCAGGGCCTTCGGTGAGCAAGTCAGGTGCCACCGTGCAGCCCGGCGGGCAATCCAGGCCCAACGGGCCAAGGGCGCGGAATTATTCCGGAATAGCAGGCGGGTCCGACTCGGGTGGCGGCCCCCGAAACCCCGCCGGACAAATTGTCAAAAGGCGGTGGGGGCCGGTGTGACGCCCTGTCAGTCGTCGGTCTCGCCGGCCGGGGTGGGTGCGGCCCCCGCGGGCGCCTCGCCCGTGGACTGCTCGCGCTCCAGCTTGCGGTAGATGGTGCGCGCGGCGATGCCCAGCAGGCGTGCCGCCAGCGTCTTGTCGCCCCGGGTGTGGCGCAGCGTCTCGTGGATCACCCGGCGCTCGATTTCCTCCATGGGCGTGCCGATGGGGATGACGAGCTGGCCGGCCGAGCCCAGGGGGCCCTTGCGGACGGACTCGGGCAAGTCGCTGGCCTCGAGCACCTCGCCCCGCGCCAGCACCACCGCGCGCTCCACGGCGTGCTCCAATTCGCGCACGTTGCCCGGCCAGGCGTAGTTCTCCAGCACGCCCAGGGCGTCCTGGGAGAAGCCGCGCAGCACCTTGGCATTCTTGGCGGCGAAGCGGCGCAGGAAGGCGTCCGCCAGCAGGGGGATGTCCTCGCGGCGCGAGGCCAGCGCGGGGACGCGAATCTCCACCACGTTGAGGCGGTAGTAGAGGTCCTCGCGGAAGCGGCCCTCGGCCACCTCCTTCTGGAGGTCCTTGTTGGTGGCGGCCACCAGCCGCACGTCCACCTTCACCGTCTGCGTGCCGCCCAGCCGCTCGATTTCCCCCTCGGCCAGCGCGCGCAGCAGCTTCACCTGGGCGGACAGCGGCATCTCACCGACTTCGTCGAGGAAGAGGGTGCCGCCATGGGCGCGCTCGAAGCGGCCCTCGCGGCGGGCCACCGCGCCGGTGAAGGCGCCGCGCTCCACGCCGAAGAGCTCCGCCTCCAGGATGTTCTCCGGCAGGGCGCCGCAGTTGACGGCGACGAAGGGCCCCTTGGCGCGGTTGGAGTACTCGTGCACCGAGCGCGCGGCCAGCTCCTTGCCGGTGCCGGACTCGCCCAGCAGCAGCACCGTGGCGGTGGAGGGCGCCGCCTGGCGGATGGTGTCCAGCATGGCGCGGAAGGCGGGGGACTGGCCCACCATGCCGCGCCCGCCGGCCGCGTTCATCTCCGCCAGCTTCGCCTTGAGGGACTGGTTCTCCGCCACCAGCGCCCGCTTCTCCAGCGCCTTCTGAATCGCCTTCACCAGCGCGTGGCGCTTGAGGGGCTTGGTGATGAAGTCGTAGGCGCCGTCCTTCATCGCGGCCACGGCCGTCTCCACCGTGCCGTAGGCCGTCATCAGCACGACCTCCACGTCCGGGCGGATGGCGCGCGCGGCGCGCAGCAGCTCCTGCCCGTCCATGTTGGGCATCATCAAATCCGTCACCATGGCGGCCACCTCCGGGCGGCGCAGCAGCTCCAGCGCCTCCGTGCCATTGGCGGCGGCCAGGGTGGCCATGCCTTCACGCTGGAAGATGCGGGTGACGGACTCGAGGTTGGCGCGGTCGTCGTCGACGACCAGGACCGTGGGGGATGTCATGGCGTGCGAAAGCTCCTGGGCGGCCTCGCACCTGCAAGCCGCGTTCCCTGCTAAGCGTGCTCCTCGTCCGGCTCCACCGGGCCTCCGCCCATCCGGCCGATGTCCTCGCGCTTCACCTTCTCCACGTTGAACTTGCGGGCGCTGGCCAGCAGCCGGTCCAGGGTGGCATCGAAGTCCGGCTTGCCGCCGTCCTTGCGGAAGCGGAGGAAGTTGATGCGGGCGACGACGAAGTTCTTGAGGTAGGGGCTCTGGAGGCCACGCTCCTTGAGGCTGTCGACGACGCCCACCACGACGTCGTCCAGCTCCAGCAGCCGGTCCGCGCGGGCCTCGCGCAGGGCGAGGGCCTCCTTCAGGGGCAGCTCCTGGAAGTCCTCCAGCACCTTGACGAAGGGGTGGTAGGCGCCCGCGGAGTAGCGGGGCCGCTTCTCGTACGCGGCGCCGAGGGTGACGAAGGAGGGCTCCTCGAAGAGGTGGGCGAAGGCCTTCTCCGGGCCCTTGCGGTCCGCGCCCACGAGGCCGCGGTACATGCGGATGACCTCCAGCGAGCGCTCCTTCAGGTTGTGGGCCTTCTCCGTGTTGAGGGCGAGGATTTGATAGGCCACGTCCTCGTCCGGCAGCACCAGGGCCATGATGGACTTGGCCCCCAGCAGCTTGCTGGCGTGGAGCCGGTGGTTGCCGTTGGGCGTCCAGTACAGGCCGTCCTTGCGCACGGCGATGACGGGGTCCAGGAAGCGGTCCAACCGCTCCATGGCGTTGGCCAGCCGCTTCACGTGGGGCTCGGACAGGTCCCGCTGGTACGGGGTGGGCTGCACCTTGTCGATGGGGAGCACGGCGAAGATGACGGGGTGGCCGCCCAGCGGCTCGCGGTAGACGCCGAGAACCTCACCGCCGTCGGTGTGCACCGCATCCAGCAACTCGATGGGGTACTCCACGGAGTCGCTGGCCACCTCCGCCGGGGACAGGCCCTTCGACTTCGGTTCCGCCTTCTTGCGGCGCGGCTTGCGGGCCGTCGTCGGCTTCTTCGCGGTGGCGGACTTCCGTGCGGACTTCGCTGCTGCCATGGCCGAGCCTCCTTGCGCTGCCTCGGGTTGTACGCGGGGCCACTGACATGTGGCAGGGGCCCCGCGTAGGTCCACGCTAGGGTGACGCGGAGGGTAGGGCTACTCTCCCGAGACGGTGAGCTGCCGGAAGCGGACAGTGGGCGCGCCCACCGAGCCTCCGCGGAACTGCAAATCGTTTCCGATGCCATCCAGGTCCTGGAGCATCTGGAGGAGGTTGCCCGCCACCGTCACCTCCTGCACGGGGTACGTCAGCTCGCCCTTCTCAATCCACAGGCCGTTGGCGCCGGCGGACAGCTCGCCCGTCACCGGGTCCGTGCCGTGGCCGAGCAGGGCCGTCACGTACAGGCCGCTGTCCACCTCGCGCAGCAGCTCCTGGGGCGACTTCGTGCCCGCCTCCAGGTAGAGGTTGGTGGTGCCGATGGCGGGCAGGCCGTTGTAGCTGCGGGACGCGTTGCCGGTGGTGCGCGCCTTCGCCTTGCGCGCGGTGAAGGCGTCGTAGAGGAAGCCCGTCAGCACGCCCTTGTCGAGGATGGGAGTGCGCCGCGTGGGCACGCCCTCGCCGTCGAAGGGCGCGGTGGCCAGGCCGCGCGGCAGGAGGCCGTCATCGACCAGCGTGACGTGCGGGCCCGCCAGCCGCTTGCCCTTGAGGGGCGCCAGCACGCTGGCCTGCTGGTACACGGCGTTGCCGTTGGCCGCGGCGGCCAGGTCCGAGACGAAGTTGGAGGCCACCAGCGGGTCCAACACCACCGGCACCTGCTGCGTCTTCACCCGCTTCGCGCCCAGCATGCGCACCGCGCGGCGCGCCGCCTCGCGGCCCACGGACTCGGGCGAGTCCAGGTCGTCCAGGAAGCGCTTGTAGTCCACCCAGTAGCCCGTCTGCAGGCCCGCGCCATCCGAGGCCACCGGCATGGAGTAGAGGAACACGTACGTGCCGGAGTAGGCGCCGGACAGCCCTTCCGTGGAGGCCACGTACACCTCGGAGACGAAGTCCCCGGCGCCCACCGCGTTGAAGGCGACGACGCGCGAGTCCTCGGCGCGGCCCGCCTTCTCCACCTCGAGCGCGGCCTTGATCTTCCAGTCGCCGGGCAGCTCCGCCACCTTCGTGTCGAAGAGGAGGCCCGTCTCCCCGAAGCGGCCCAGGTCCCTGCCGGCGGGCAGGCCGTTGAGCTTGTTGGGCGCGGCGGCCCCGGCCAGCTTCACCGCCTGGTCGATGATGTGGTCCAGGGCGGCGGGCTCGAAGTCGGACGTATAGGCGAAGCCCATGCGCCCCTTCACGAGGACACGCACGCCCACGCCCTTGCTGGTGGACTGGGTGAGGTCCTCAATCTGTCCCTCGTGCACGCGCACGCTGCTCTGGCGGCCCACCTCCAGGAAGGCCTCGGCCTGCTGGGCGCCCTTCTTCTTCGCGCGCTGGACAATCTTCTTCGCGAGCTGCTGGTAGTCCATGGTTGGCGCTCCCTCTCTCAGGCGACCTTGGTTCCGCCGACGGTGACGTTGTCGATGCGCAGCGTGGGCAGGCCCACGCCCACCGGCAGCATCTGCCCATCCTTCATGCACACGCCCATGCCGGGGTCCGGCATCGGGTCTGTCCCCACGCGCGTCACGTTCTTCAGCGCCTCCGGCCCCACGCCGATGAGCATGGCGCCCTTCACCGGCCGGCCCAGCTTCCCGTCCTCAATCTGGTACGCCTCGCTCACCTCGAAGACGAAGTTGCCGTTGGTGATGTCCACCTGCCCGCCGCCGAAGGTGGCGCAATACAGGCCGCGCTTCACCTCCTTGAGGATGTCCTCGGGGGCATGGTCTCCGGGGGCGAGGAAGGTGTTCGTCATGCGCGGCAGCGGCAGGTGCTTGAAGGACTCGCGCCGTCCGCTGCCGGTGGTGCGCTGGCCCATCAGCTTCGCGTTGAGGCCGTCATAGAGGTAGTTCTTGAGGACGCCGTTCTCGATGAGGACCTTGCGCTCCCCGGGGTTGCCCTCGTCGTCGATGTTGATGGAGCCGCGGCCGCTGGACACGGTGCCGTCGTCGATGACCGTGACGAGGTCCGACGCCACCTTCTGCCCCAGCTTGCCGGCGAAGAGGGACGTGCCCTTGCGGATGAAGTCCGCCTCCAGGCCGTGGCCCACCGCCTCGTGCAGGAGGATGCCGCTCCAGCCCGGCGCCAGCACCACCGTCTGCGGGCCCGCCGCGCAGTCCACCGCGCCCAGCGTGGCCACCGCCTGCCGCGCGGCCTCGCGGCCCACGGACTCCGGCGGGAAGCCGTCCCAGTGGGAGAAGGACACCCGGCCGCCGCCGCCGTACATGCCGGTGCGCTGCTCGCCGCCCTTGCCCTGGGCCACCACCTGGACGGCCATGCGGCACAAGTCCTGGGTGTCCTCGGTGTAGCGCCCCTCCGTGTTGGCCACGGCGATGCGGCGCGTCTGGTCCACGTACGTGGCATTCACCTGCTTCACCCGCGAGTCGAACGCGCGGGCCGCCTTGTCGGCGCGGGTCAGCAGGGCCGTCTTCAGCGACACCTCCACGTCCATCAGCGGGGTGCCGACGCGGTAGTAGCTGGGCACCGCGGCGCGGCGCACCGCGAAGCTGCGCTCGGCGCCGCCACCCTGGGCAATCATCGCCGCCGTGGAGGCCGCGCGCAGCAGCGCCGGCTCGTCCCAGTCGTCCGAGTAGGCATAGCCCACCTTGCCCCCGGAGATGACGCGCACGCCGACGCCCTGGATGAGGCCCGTCTGCGCGCTCTTGATGCGCGACTCCTCCAGCATCACCGCGGTGGTGAGCGTGCGCTCCACGTACACCTCCGCGAAGTCACCCCCGCGCTCCATGGCGACGGCGAGCAGGCGCTCGACGAGCGGCTGGGGCAGCAGCGGGGCGGCCGAGGGCCCCCGGGCCACCGGGGGGGCAAGCTGGGAAGCAGGGGCGCGCCGTGGGGACGCTGAGGCTCGGGGCATGGTCAGGGACTCCCGGAGTGAAGCCGTTGGGGGATGTGGGCACCTACATAGGAGGCGGCGCCGCCCGGAGCAACGCACAATGCCCGCCCTTCTTTCCCGGATGATCCACCAGTCTGCATTCCCACCGTGGGAACGGCGCTCTAAGATGTCCGCCGTTTCGAGACTGGAACCCACCCCATGCCTCCTCGTCCTCCTCCCTCCTCCCGCGCTGGTGCCGGCCGTTCCGGCGGCGGCTCGGGAGCAGACCCCAAGTCACCCGGCCGGAACCGGCCACCCCGGGGCACGCCCTCGTCCGAGGACGAGGACTTCGCCGCGCCCTTGACGGGGGAGGAGGGCTACCCCGAGGACGGTCCTCCCAACCCGGAGCTGTACGGTGACGCCAGCGGCGCGCAGAGCTCGCGCCGGGACATGACGCGCGTGGCCTCCGTGCAGGACGTGGAGGAGGAGCGCGGCCGCGAGGACGACGACGACAACCCGGAGGCCACGCGCGCGGGCCCCCCGGTGCAGATGGTGGTGCTGGCGGGGCCGGACCGGGGCCGCAAGAAGCGCTTCCAGAGCGTGCGGATGGTCATCGGCCGCAACAAGGACTGCGACTTCAGCCTCGAGGACCAGTCGGTGTCCCGCCGTCACCTGGAGCTGGTGTACGGCCAGAATGGCGTGGTGATGCGCGATCTGGGCAGCGTCTCCGGCACCCAGGTCAACGACCAGCGCGTGGACGAGTGCGTGCTGAAGCACGGCGACGAGCTGTCGGTGGGCAAGACGCGCCTGCGCTTCGTGGACGAGGCGGAGCAGATAAAGGAGCTGCGCGCCCAGGCCGAGGCCCGTGAGGCCGAGGAGAAGAAGGAGCGCGAGGAGGCCGCGCAGGAGGCGCAGGAGGCCCGCAAGTCGCAGACGTCCGCGCGCGGTGGCGAGCTGGACCCGAGCGACCCGCGCCTGAACGAGGCCACCAACGCCAACTACAAGCTGGCGGACGTGCTCCGGAACGAGAAGAACAAGGACAAGGGTACCTCCGTGGTGGCCCGTCCCCGGCCTCCCACGCGCGCCAGCGCGGCGAAGTCGGGCATGGGGCTGACGAACAAGCAGAAGGCGCTCGTCGGCGTGGCGGGCGTCGTGGTGGTTTTCCTGGTGGCCGGGCTCATCTTCATGCCCAAGGGCCCGCCGCCTCCGCCGCCGGTGGACCCGAACGTGGAGCGGGCGAAGCTGCTGATGCAGAAGGCGCGCGAGTCCGTGCGCGCGGACGACTACGCCAACGCGGTGCGCCTCGTCGGGGAGGCGGAGAAGCTGCTGCCCGGCGTGGACGAGGAGGGCCTGGCCCGCGCGGCGCGCAAGCAGCAGGACGTGCTGGACGCGTTCCAGGCCGTGCGCGGCCTCATCGACGAGAAGCGCTTCGACGACGCGCGCAAGAAGCTGGCCGAGGCGCCCGAGGGCACGGCGAAGACGGACGAGGTGCGCGGCAAGCTGGCGGCGGAGCTGGAGGAGAAGCAGCTGGCGTGGCGCATCCAGCAGGTGGACGAGGCGCTCGAGACGCGGGACCCGGAGGTCATCCGCCCGCTGCTGGACACGCTGCCCCCGATGAACCGGCCCGCGTACGAGGAGAAGCTGGCGGCCCTGGAGGCGGAGCTGGCGAAGCAGTCCGCGGACGAGAAGCGCCGCGGCCGTGACGCCCAGGCGCGCGCCGCGCAGAACGCGAAGGAGAAGCGCAAGCAGTTCATGGAGGAGGCCTTCGTCGACGTGGAGCGGCGCTTCAACGGCGGCGAGTACCAGCGCGCGGTGCTGGAGTGCGACCGGGTGGTGGACAAGTTCAAGGGGGACAAGGAGGTCAAGGACCGGTCCATGTCCCTCAAGCGCCTCATCCCCCAGTTCCAGCGCAACCTGGAGGACGGGCAGAAGAAGCTGGCCTCCAACGCCCTGGAGGCGGCGGCGAAGCCGCTGCGCCGGGCGTCGGAGCTGTACCGGCAGATTGGCTTCATGAGCTCGCTGGGCAACTCGCTCGATGAGCAGCTCGCGTCCTCGTCCGTGGCGGCGGGGCAGGCGGCCCTCAAGCGGGGAGACCTGGCTGCCGCGGGCTCCAGCTTCCGCGAGGCGCTGCGGCTCAACCCCGGCGACGGCCGCGCGCGCGACGGGCTGGAGTCCCTGCAGAAGAAGGTGGAGGAGCTCTACCTCCAGGCCTATATCCAGCGCGACCGGGATCCGCAGGCGGCCGCGGAGAAGTTCAAGGTCATCATCGAGACGGCCTCCGAAGGTTCCGAAGTGAAGCGCAAGGCCGAGATGTACCTGGGCGAGCTGCAGCCGTGAGCTGCGGCAAGCAAACACTGACTGGCTGTGGAGACATGGGATGAACGAGTCGTCGCTGCGTGAGCTCGGGATGGACCTCATCGAGGAGCGCCAGTTCGAGCGAGCCCTCGCCGTGTTCGCCGAGGCGGTACGCCGCGTCCCCGCGGACCATCGCTCGCGGATGCTGGCCGCCCGCAGCCTGGCGGAGCTGGGAGAGCGTGAGCGCGCCGTCACCGCCTACCACGCCTGCGCGGAGGGCCTGCTGCGGCGCGACTACCTGCTGTCCGCGATGGCCGCGTGCAAGCAGGGCCTGGATTTGTCCCCGAACGAGCGGCGGCTGAAGGAGACGCTCATCCGCGTGCACGCGCGCGCGGTGCGCAACGCGCCGGGCCGCGCCGCGGTGCCGCCGCCCCTGCCGCCGGAGGTGCTGTACGACGGCAAGGTGGACACGGACCTGATGGGCCTGCAGGGCGAGGAGCTGTCCAACCGCGCCATCGAAGTGCTGGCCGCGACGGACCCGGGTGGCTCGGCTGACCCCAACAGCCGGCCGCCGCTGCCGCTGTTCGCGGAGCTGGACCGGGACGCCTTCCTGGACCTGGTGGGCCGCATGGCGTGGCGCCGGGTGAAGCCGGAGGACGTGGTGAGCCGCGAGGGCGAGCCGACCGACCACCTCTACGTGCTCGTCGCGGGCAAGGCGGAGGTGACGCGGCAGATGGAGGGTGAGGCGCGCACGCTGGGCTTCCTCGGCGGCGGCTCCATCTTCGGTGAAATCGCGCTGCTGACGGGCGCGACGCCCACGGCGACGGTGACGGCGGTGTCGGACACGGAGGTGTTCGAGATTCGTCGCGAGCACCTCAACGCGGTGGCGAAGAACCACCCGGCGGTGCCGCAGGTGCTGGCGGACTTCGCGCAGCAGCGCATGGCGCGCAACCTCATGGCCACCTCGCCCATGTTCCAGACGCTGCCGGAGTCGGAGCGCGGGGCCATGCTCCAGCGCTTCGCCTTCCGGGCGCTCCAGCCGCGCGAGAAGGCGCTGGTGGAGGGTGAGCACTCCCCGGGCCTGTTCCTGGTGCTCGCCGGAGAGCTGGTGGTGCAGAAGGAGGACCCGGCGGGCGGCGTGGTGACGCTGGGCGTGCTGCGCGAGGGCGACGTGGCGGGGGAAATCTCGCTGCTGACGGGCCTGCGCGCGTCGGCCACGGTGGAGGCCACGCGCAAGACGGCGGCGGCCTTCCTGGAGCGCTCCGCGTTCCACGAGCTGGTGAAGACCTTCCCGCACATCCGCACGTACCTGGAGCAGCTGTCGGACCGGCGCCTGAAGCAGATTGGCGAGGCGCTGCGGCCCGCCGAAATCATCGACGCCGACGAGCTGGTGCTCGAGCCCGAGGCGGCATGAGGCGGCCATGGTGACGCTGTCCCGCTCGCGGGTGGTGGGGGTGGCGCTGGCGCTGCTGGCCGCGGGGGCCGTGCTCTTCTTCTGGCCGCGCGCGGAGCCGGGCGTGCAGGAGGCCATCACCCGCAAGGTGGTGGAAATCACCCGCGCCGCCGAGGCGAAGGACGTCGGCGAGGTGATGGAGAGCGTGTCCGAGCGCTTTCGGAGCGACGGCGGCGGGTGGGGGAAGAAGGAGGTGCGCGGCGTGCTGACGGCGCAGGTGCTGCGCGGTCAGTGGGTCCGCGTCTTCGTGACGAACCTCGAGGTGCAGGAGGTGTCCCCCACGCAGGGCACCTTCCAGGCCCGCTTCATCTTCGGCCGCTCGGAGGCGGAGAAGGTGCAGGACCTGGCCGCCAGCAGCGTGCTGAACGCGTACTACATCGAAGGCACCTTCGAGAAGGAAGCGGACGGCGAGTGGCGCGTGGTGCGCGCGAAGCAGCGCGCCATCAACCCGACGGACCTGCTGTAGCGAAGCGGCCGGCGCCCGCCCTACTGGAGCAGGACGCCGGTCTCCGTCATCCACGCCTTGGCCATGGCGCCCTGGCCCGCGGACTCCAGGCCCTTCTTGATGCCTTCGATTCGCGCGGACAGCTCCTCGCGCGGGGTGCCCTGTGAGCGGGCGCGCACCAGGCTGAAGTAGTAGTGCTGGCAGCCGGCGGCGTACTCGCTCTGGGCGAAGAGCAGGTCGCCCATGGCGGTATAGGCCTCGGCCAGCGTGCCCGCGCCGCTGTCCGGCGCCACCGTGGCCAGCAGCGGCTTCGCGCCCGCGTAGTCCTTGCGCGCCAGCAGCAGCGCGCCCTTGGCGTACTGCGCCCGGGCCAGCCCCACGCCGCGCGCGGAGATGGCCTTGTCGTACGCGCCCAGCGCCTCGTCCTGGCGGCCCGCCGCCTCCAGCACGCCGCCGCGGGCCAGCCAGTAGCGGCCGTCCTGTTCCAGCGTGCTGACCTGCTTCCCGTCCGCCGTCGTCACCTGCACGGGACGGAAGGTGGCCTCGTACGCGTCCAGCAACGCCAGCGCGCCGGGGCCGTCACCCGCGCCCTGCAGGGCGCGCGCGCCGTCCAGGTAGAGGAGGGGGGCGGTGCGCCGCTTCGCCACGGCGGCCTCGAAGGCCGCGCGGGCCTCGGGGGCCTTCTTCACCGCCAGCGCGCGGGCGCGGGCGAAGAGGGCGTAGTGGTCCTCCGGCCACACCTGGAGCGCCGCGTCCGCCGCCTGCACGGCCTCGTCCGCCGCGCCCCGGGCCAGCGCGAGCTCCGCCTTCAGCACCCCGACGCGGGACTTCACGACGGGCGTCAGCTCCGCGTCGCGGGCCTGGAGGTCGGCCAGCGTCTTCTGGGCCTCCTCCAGCTTCCGGCCCTGCCACGCCCGCGCCAGCGCCAGGGACACGCGCGCCAGCAGGTGGTCCGGGTTGACGCTGGTGGCCTTGCCGAAGGCCTCCATCGCCGGGGCGTACTGGCCCTCGTCGAGGAGCGCCTCTCCGTACGCGGTGGTGAAGCGTGGGTCTCGATAGGCAACCTCCGCGGCCCGGGCGAAGGCCTGCCGCGCGCCGGGCAGGTCGCCCCGGGCCTGGAGCGCCATGGCCAGCGCCAGCGTCAGCTTCGGGCTGCTGGCGCCCTGCGTCTTGAGGTCCTCCAGGTACTTCTCCGCCTCGGCCGCCTTGCCTTCCGCCAGCAGGTGCAGGGCGCGGGCGCCGTAGCGCTCTCCGGAGCGGGAGTCGAGCTGCTCCGCGCGGCCCAGGAACTCGCGGGCCCTGGCGTCCGCGCCGGGCAGCCGGTGCTCCAGCCACAGCACCGTCTGGATGTCGGCGGCCAGGGCGTGGCCGTCACGCGAGGACTCATTGACCTGGAAGAGGGCCTCCAGCTCCTTCATGGCCTGGGTGAGGTCGGCCGGGTTGCCGCGCTGGGCGGCGGCGCGGGCCGAGCGCAGGCGCTCCTCGGTCTGCTTCCTCACGCCGCCCCGGTGGACGAAGTACGCCACCGCACCCACCAGCAGCAGGGCCACCACGCCCACCTGCAGGAGCGCGCTCCTGAAGCTCTCGCGCCGCTTCCAGTCCCTGCGCCCTTCCGTGCCCGTGGGCATGTTTCCCCCTGCTGGATTGGGTGATTCCGGACGGTCCTGCCCGCTTGACGAGTATAGGGGCCGGGCACAGATAGGGATGCCCCCCTCGGGTGTCAACGGTGGATGTCCTTCGCCAGGACTCCCGGTCTGCGTGAGCGCGGGAGCAGGCCGGCGCTCGGGCGGGTGCGGGTGTTCAGCGCTGGAGGGTGGTGGACATTCACATCGCCGTGGGTCCGGGCCTCTGGTACGGCCCCGCTTCGTGGCACTGGACGCGTTTCGCGGGCTGGTGGCGACGAGTCTCGCAGGAGCACCGCGAGCCTCCAGGCGTTCGTCGCCCCGGCACCTCTACACCGACACGGGGAAGCTCGATGAGGCAACACACTGCGGCCGAGGCTGTGCTCAGCGGCGGCGGGGAGATGGGGGCGCTGATGCGCTCCACCGACTGGTCCAAGACGGCGCTGGGGCCCGTGGAGCAATGGCCTCAGTCCCTGCGCACCTCGGTCAGCACGTGCCTCAACTCCCGCTTCCCCCTGTTCGTCTGGTGGGGGCCGGAGTTGGTGATGCTCTACAACGACGCCTATATGGCCATCCTCGGCTCGAAGCATCCCCGCTCTCTGGGGACGCGCGGCCGCGAGGTGTGGCCGGAAATCTGGCACATCGTCGGCCCCATGCTGGAGGGGGTGCTGAACCGGGGCGAGGCCACCTGGTCCGAGAACACGCTGCTGTTCGCCATGCGCCGGGGCTTCACCGAGGAGTGCTATTTCACCTTCTCCTACAGCCCCATCCAGGACGAGTCCGGGGGCATCGGCGGCGTCTTCACGGCGGTGTACGAGACGACGGGGCAGGTGCTCAGTGAGCGCCGCCTGCGCATGCTACAGGCGCTGCCCTCGCGCACGAGCGGGGCGAAGACGGCGGAGGCCGCGTGCGTGCTCGCCGCGGGCGTGCTGGAGGAGAACCTCGCGGACCTGCCCTTCTGCCGCCTGTACCTGCTGGACGAGGCCTCCGGGGTGGCGCGCCTCGCTGCTTCCACCGGGCCCGCGCCGGCCGCCACGCGCAGCCTGGAGCACGTCCCCGGCAGGGGCGCCGCGGAGGACCTCGAGGACGAGTGGTCCATCCGTGAGGTGCTACGCACCGGGCGCGCCGCGCGGGTGGAGGGCCTGGCGCGGCGCTTCGGGCCCCTCGTGCCGGTGGGGGCCTCGGCCGCCCTGGAGTCGGCGCTGGTGCTGCCCCTGGTGCGTCCGGGCAAGGAGGCGCCAGCGGGCGTCCTCGTCGCGGGCGTGAGCCCGCACCTCGCCTTGAACGAGCGCTACCTCAGCTTCCTGGAGCTCGTCGCCGGACAGGTGGCCACGGCCATCGCCAACGTGCGGGCGCTCCAGGAGGCCGAGGAGCGGGCCGAGGCGCTGGCCGAGCTGAACCGGGCGAAGACGGCCTTCTTCAGCAATGTCAGCCACGAGTTCCGCACCCCGCTGACGCTGATGCTGGGGCCGGTGGAGGACAGCCTCGCCGACACGCGCCACCCGCTCCCTCCCGCGCAGCGGGAGCGGCAGCTGCTGGTTCACCGCAACGGCCTGCGCCTCATGCGGCTCGTCAACGCGCTGCTGGAGTTCTCGCGCATCGAGGCCGGGCGCATGCGTTCGCTCTATGAGCCCACGGACCTCGCCGCCCTGACGCGGGACCTGGCGAGCGCGTTCCGCTCGGCCGCGGAGAAGGCAGGCCTGCGGCTCGTCGTCGACTGCCCGCCCCTGGACGCGCCCGTCTGGGTGGACCGGGGCATGTGGGAGACCCTGGTCCTCAACCTGCTCTCCAATGCCTTCAAGTTCACCCTGGAGGGCGAGCTGCGCGTCACCCTGCGCGGGCACGGCGACCACGTGGAGCTGGCCGTGCGGGACACGGGCGTGGGCATCCCCGAGGCCGAGCTGCCGCGCATCTTCGAGCGCTTCTACCGGCTGGAGCAGACGCGCGGGCGGTCCATCGAGGGCAGTGGCATCGGCCTCGCCCTGGTGCAGGAGCTGGTGCGGCTGCACGGCGGAAGCGTGCGCGTGGAGAGCGCGCCGGGGAAGGGGAGCACCTTCACCGTGTCCATTCCCACCGGGACGGCGCACCTGCCGAAGGAGCGGCTCGGCACGGCCAGCCCGCTCCCGGCGACGCACACGGGGGCGGCGCCCTTCGTCCAGGACGCGCTCCAGTGGCTGGGCGAGGCGTCCTCCGCCCCCGAGCCGACGGACGCGGTGGCCCTGCCCGGCCCCCTCGCCCCGGCGCGGGAGCTGGGGCGCATCGTCCTGGCGGATGACAACGGGGACATGCGCGACTACGTGGCCCGAATCCTCGCCGCCGCGGGCTGGAGGGTGGAGCCGGTGCGCGACGGCGCGGAGGCGCTCGACGCCGCCCGGGCCCGGGTGCCGGACCTGGTGTTGACGGATGTGATGATGCCGGGGCTGGACGGCTTCGAGCTGCTGGAGGCGCTGCGCAAGGACCCACGCACGGCGGACGTGCCCATCATTCTCTTGTCCGCCCGGGCCGGTGAGGAGGCCACCGTCGAGGGACTCAAGGCGGGCGCCAACGACTACCTCGTCAAGCCCTTCAGCGCACGGGAGCTGCTGGCGCGGGTGGAGGGCTCCATCCGCACGGCGCGCGCCCTGCGGGAGCAGCGCCGGGCCGAGGCCGAGCGCGAGCGCTTCTTCCAACTGGCGCCCGACCTGTTCTGCATCGCCGGCCTGGATGCGTACTTCCGGCGCGTCAACCCGGCCTTCCCCCAGACGCTGGGGTGGAGCGAGGAGGAGCTCTACGCGCGGCCCTTCCTCTCGCTGGTCCACCCCGAGGACCTGCCCGCCACCCTGGCGGAGATGGAGAAGCTCTCCCAGGGCCAGGTGACGGTCCGCTTCGAGAACCGCTACCAGTGCAGGAACGGGGACTACAAGTGGCTGGCCTGGGCCGCGGCCCCCGTCGTCGAGGAGGGCTTCATGTACGCCGCCGCGCGCGACATGACGGAGGCGCGGCGCGCGGAGGCGGAGCGGGAGCGACTGCTGGCGCGCGAGCGCGACGCGCGCCAGGAAGCGGAGGAGGCCAACCGGCTGAAGGACGAGTTCCTCTCCACCGTCAGCCACGAGCTGCGCACGCCCCTGACGGCCATGCTGGGCTGGGTGCAGTTGATGCGCAGCGGCAGCCTTCCCCCGGAGCGGCGGGAGCGCGCGCTGGAGACGGTGGAGCGCAACGCTCGGGCACAGGGCCAGCTGATTGAAGACCTGCTCGACGTCAGCCGCATCCTGTCCGGGAAGATGAAGCTGGACGTGATGCCCGTCGAGGTGAGCCACGTCGTCGAGCAGGCGTTGGAGTCGGTGCGCCCGGCGGCGGCGGCGAAGGGCATCCGGTTGCAGGCGGCCCTGGACTCCACGGGCCACGTCATGGGGGACTCGCACCGCCTGCAGCAGGTGGTGTGGAACCTGCTGGCCAACGCGGTGAAGTTCACCCCCCGGGGCGGGCGCGTCCAGGCCTTCGTGGAGCGGCGCGAGTCCGCGGTGGACATCACCGTCGCGGACACGGGGATGGGCATCTCCGCTGAGTTCCTGCCCCACGTCTTCGAGCGCTTCCGCCAGGCCGACGGCGGCACCCGGCGGCAGTACGGGGGCCTGGGCCTGGGGCTGTCCATCGTCCGGCACCTCGTGGAGATGCATGGCGGCACCGTGACGGCGTCGAGCCGGGGCGAGGGGCAGGGGGCCACCTTCGTCGTGCGGCTGCCCCTGTCGGTGGCCCTGCGCGACGATGTGGCGCTGCTCACCGCGCCGCAGGTGCCCGAGCCGCGAGGGGGGCTCGCCTGTCCCCCGCGGCTCAACGGGCTGCGCGTGCTGCTGGTGGATGACGAGCCGGACACCCGCGAGTTCCTGCGCGCCCTGCTGGAGGGCTGCGACGCCCGGGTGACGGTGGTGGCCTCCGCGGACGAGGGGCTCGAGGCCCTGCGGCGCGAGCGGCCCGACGTGCTGGTGTCGGACATCGGCATGCCCGGCGAGGATGGCTATGGCTTCATCCGGAAGGTGCGCGCGCTGCCCGCCTCCCAGGGAGGCCGCACCCCGGCGGCGGCGCTGACGGCCTACGCACGGACGGAGGACCGCACGCGCGTATTGCTCGCCGGCTTCCAGGCCCACGTGCCCAAGCCGGTGGACCCCACGGAGCTGCTGGCGGTCCTCGTGTCCCTGTCCGGGTACGGCATGCAGGGGGAATGAGGTGCCGGCCTCCGGGACCCATTCGCCAGTCTGCGGCGAGCTTCATTGCCGGGCCGCTCGCACTGGCCTTTCGAGCCGGTAACAGGCCGCGCGCATTTCCCCAGCAACGCTGAGCAATGATGACGGGCCCGACGCTGCTGCCGAGCTGGACGGGAGGCGTGTGTCCTCCATCCCCCGGCTTGGGGGCATTCACAGGAGCCGTGTATGCGCGTGAGGCGAAGCCGGGCCGCTGTGTTGTTGGTGCCGCTGCTGCTGTTGCCGTGCGTCGCGTGGACGGAGGAAATCGCCGAGCCACCGGCCACTCCCGAGCCAGGGGAAGCGCCCGCGACGCAGACGCCGGCTGAAGCGCCTCCCGCACCGGAGCCGGAGCCGGCCGCGCCCGTCGCGATGCCCTCGCCGCGCAAGTGGCACTCCCTGACGCGCCTGGAGGCGACGACGTGGGCGTTGCTGCCGCGTGCGGGCGTGGGCGCGGAGGAAGGGTTCGCTCAAATCGAGCCCACGTTCATCATCGACGGGGGCCCGGAGTTTGGCGTCAACGTGGGGGCGCCCCTGCGGCTGCGGCTGTGGGGCGGCGGTGAGGGCAAGGGCGTCGTGCGGCGGGAGGACTGGGACAGCCTCTCCGACTGGGGACAGCTCGTGCGCGGCCTCAAGCTGGGCTCGGAGCACTCGCCGCTGGCCGTGTGGTTCGGCGCGCTGGAGAACTACACCCTCCTGTCCGGCCATCTCGTGCGGCGCTACTCCAACCGCACCCATCCCGACTACCACCCGGCAGGAGGCATCCTCACCGGCACGGCGGGGCCGCTCTATACACATGCCTTCGCCTCGGACGTGCTGGGCGCGCGTCTCATGGGCGCCGAGTTCGCCCTGGACATGCAGCACGTCCTCTTCGGCAAGCCGCGAGAGCCGGGCCGCTACACGCTGGCGCTGTCCGCCGTGCATGACTGGGGCCGGGCAGGCGGACGCGCGCCCTCGGTGACGCTGGCGCACCTGGACGCGACGGCCGTGGTGAGGGTGCGTCCGACGCATGAGGCGCACGTGATTGCTGGCTGGGGTGGAAGGCCCGGGGAGGGTGGCGCATGGGGCGCGGTCGTGGGCGTCGGCCTCGATGCACTGACGTCCACGCTGGACCTGAAGGTGCGTCTGGAAGCGAGGCGGCAGCACGGCGGCTTCCGGCAGGGATTCTTCGGCCCGGACTACGAGCTGGCGCGCTTCCGGGCGGCGGGCCCTGACGGCGGGGCGCTGGCGGAAGCTCCGTTCCCCTCTGGCTACTCCGTCCATGGCGAGCTGAAGGTGGGCTGGGATGCCGTCAGCTACGGAGGGCTGCAACGGCACCTGGTGCTGACAGTGGGCGCGGAAGCCTTCTCCTGGGGGCGCTTCGACGTGGACGGGCGCGTCGCGGTGCAGCTCTTGGAGCGCAGCCTTGAAGTCGCGGTGAAGGGGCTGGGCGTGGGCATGGGGCAGCCTGGAGCGCGCTACCTCGGCGCGGCGGAAGTACGGTGGCGATTCCTCAAGGGGAAGCTCTACGCGGTGGGCACGGGAGGGACGCTGCTGTTCCCGGAAGCAGATGGCACGCCGCGGCCGGGGGCCTTCGCTTCGGTGGGCCTGGGGGTGGACCATGCGCGCTGACGCCCTGCTGCTGTGCGTGGCCGTGCTCGCCACCGGCTGCGCGTCGTTGCCGCGAGCACCCAACCGACGCGGAGGCCTGAGCGACATGCCGCTCGGTGCCACGAGCCCCACGTTGACGCAACGGCCGAGCGAGGAGCGTCCGCGCGCCCGGGTTTCCCCTTCGCGGGTCGTGGCGGAGCCTGAAGTGCTGGAGCGGCGGCTGCACCGGCGTGTGGAGCCACGGGACGATGCAATGGGGGCGGCCTCTGGCGGCGTAGCGGGCGCCGCTGCCGCGAGCACCTCCCAGGTACGGCAAGCCGTGCTCGGAGCGGTGGATGACGTGAAGGGCTCCACGGACAATGTCGCCAGCGCACTCTCGAAGCTGGCCAGCCGTCCCCCCACGAGCCTGGGCAACCTGGGCCTGACCGGAGTCAATGGCGTGTTCACCCGCAGCCTCGACCATGGCTCCAACCAGCTGACCTGGCTTCGCGGCGCGCTGGGGAGCACGACGGCGCTGGTCGCTGCTGCCGGGGAAGTCTCGGACTCGGACATGGAGCTGGGCATCCTCCGCATGACGGGCCCTCGCCTCCAGGGCGCCCTGTTCGGCGCCATGCTGTTGTCCGCATGGCTCGACTTCCTCACCCTGGCCGATGTCGTGCTCCGCGAATGCCCCGCCTACAGCGTCGAGAGGCTGTTTGTGGACATGCGCCGCGTGCAGGGACTGATGGAGCCCACCCTGGCGGCGCTCGCGTCAGGAGACTCCGAGCAGGTCGAGGCCGCGGCCCTGGCCATGCCCCAGTTGATGGGGCAGCTCTCCGGCGAGTTCGGCTCCATCCGCGACGGCGCACGCAGGTCCATGGAGAACTTCGGGAAGACCCTGGCGGTGATGCAGTTCGTGGACATGCTCACCATGGTTTCGGCGCTGAAGATGTCGCTGCCCCGCTTGCCGCCCGCCGCTCCCGCGACACTCGGCGTGGGCCTCGTCATGGGCTCGGGCGGAGTCATGGCGGGCTCACGGATTGTGGTCTCCGCCGAGTGGGTGGAGAGGATTCGGCGGCTCGTTCAGGCGGGCGTCATCTCGATTCCGGTCGCCAGCGCTGCTGTCCGCATCCACGGCGGGCAGGTGATGATGGCGCAGGCGCAGGGAGACTTGCCGCGGGGCGTACGCGAGGCGCTGGGGGACAGTCCGGAGGTGCGCGGCATGAAGGTGACGGGGCGCGCCGGGGCGGGCATGTCCGAAGCTCCGAAGCACCACGTCCTGCCGAAAGAGCACCGGGAGTGGTTCGAGCAGCGAGGCTTCAAGGGCGACATGGACATCGACAAGTTCTGCGTCCGGCTGGAGAGGGCGCACCACGAGGCGATTCACGGCGGTGGGAACTGGAAGCTGGGGCGCATGTGGCCCGGCGAATGGAACCGGATGCTCATGGAGGTGTTGTCCAAGGCCGAGACGAAAGCCGGCCGAATGTTGACGCGCAATGAGGTCCTGGACATCGTCGCGGTGAACCTGAAGCGCTACTACATCCCGATGAACTTTGTCTGAGGGAGAAGCCGATGACCGCCAGTCATCCTTGGGACGGCAACTGGAAGGCGCGCCTGTATGAGCGGGTCCGCGACCGTGGCTATGACTGCCTGACCGCCTTTGCTGAGGCACGCCCTACCGCCTCGCTGGTGGAACTTGCTGAGGAGCTAGGCGAGGGCGAGGTCGCCGGAGTGCAGGTGTTCAGCGGACTGGTTGCCGAGGCGGAGCGGAGCAATCAGCTCACGCGCTTGGTTCGCGGACAGCTCGTGCGTGAACTGGCTGAGAGCCTCCCCAATGGCTGGCCGGCCGTGCTGGACGACGCCAACCGTTTCAAGGTCGCCAAGGCACTCGGCCTATGGTTCGGCTACACCCCCGAAACACATAAGGAGCGTGTTGACCGGGCTGGCGACGCGCTTCTTGCCAATCCGCCTCCGCCCGGCTGGCGCCCGCTTGGCCCCGACGACGAGCTGCTCCGGACGCTCCTCCCCGACGAAGAAGCCTGACCGGCAACGGAAGTTCTTCGTCTGGCTGGATTCAGGCCGTCGCAGCGTGATTCCAGGAAACGAGGCGTCAGATTGACACTCTGGGAGGCCGGGGGCGCGCGACCCATCGCCCCTGGTAACCTCCCAGCCCCCGGCGGCACCTGCCCCCGGACGCGGCTGGTGCATACTGGCCCCGGAGGTGCGCGCAATGGCGGTACACACGGCGCTGCCACCCGAGGCCTTCGCTCGGGTCGCGGAGGCGTACGGACTGGGAGCGGTGCGGGAGGTGGTGCCCATTCCCCAGGGGTCCATCAACACCAACCACCGGCTGGAGACGGAGGGCGGGCGCTACTTCATGCGCCACACCACCGTGCGCTCCTCCGACGACTTGCGCTTCGAGTCCGCGCTGCTGGCGCACCTGGCCGAGTTCCACTTCCCCGGGCCCGTGCTGCTGACGCCGCGAAACGGCGCCCCCTTCCTGGAGCTGGAGGGCGGTCGCGTCAGCGTCTTCCGCTGGCTGCCGGGCGAGGAATTGCGCCACCCGCACCTCACCTCCGACCACCTGGAGGCGCTGGGGACGGAGCTGGGGAAGATGCACCGGGACACGCAGTCCTTCTCCGGCTCGCGCGACAACCCCTACGGCCCGGGCACGGTGCACGGGTGGATTGTCGGCCTGACGGGGCACCCGGACGCGGAGCTGGCCCGCGTGGCGGCCGAGCTGGAGCGCTACCTGGGCAAGGCGGAGGTGGTGCGGCAGGGGCTGGAGCCCCGCGGCGTCATCCACGCGGACCTCTTCATGGACAACGTGAAGTGGCTCGGCGAGCGCGTGGGCGCCTTCTTCGACTTCGAGATGGCGTGCCGCGAGGCGTACGGCCTGGACGTGGCGATTACGCTCAACGCCTGGTGCTTCGACGGCGGCCAGTACCTGCCGGAGCTGTGCCGTGCCTTCATACGCGGCTACCAGGACGTGCGGCCCCTGTCGGCCGTGGAGCGGGGCAACCTCTTCGGCCACGCGCTCTACGGGGCGGTGCGCTTCACCGCCAGCCGCATCCGCGACTACCACCTGTCGCCGCTGCCGCCGGACAAGCTCACGCGCAAGGACTACCGCACGTACCTCAACCGGGCCCGCACGCTGGCGGCCATGGGGCCCGAGGGACTGGTGGGGCTGCTGGGGCTGTGAGGCCCCAAGGCCCCGGAGTCGCTTCCGGGGCCCGTGCCGTCTCAGATGCCGGAGGCAATCTTCCACCCGCCGTCTTCGCGGCGGAAGACCATCTGCTCCAGCTCGGACTCGCGCTGGGGCCGGGGGCTGAGGCCCGGCATCCGCCAGCTCGCCTTCCAGTAGTAGACGGCGGCGGCGACGTTCTCACCCACCTGAACGCGGCGCACGTCCAGCTCCACCTTGGGCGACTGGAGCTGCTTGAAGAGGTTCTCCAGGTAGGGGCCGAGGTTGGCGGCGGTGAGGTCGTCCTCGAGCTCGGCCGGGGTGCCCGCGTCCTCACGGAAGTCCTTGGTGACCAGCGCCTGGATGGCGGCGGCATCACGGGCCTCCAACGCGGCGCGGTACTGCTCCATGACCTGGAGGATGGCGCGCGTGTCCGTGGTGTCGGCGATTTCGGTGCCGGGGATGCGCTTCGGGGCGCAGGCGACCAGGAGGGACAGGACGCTGAGGGCGAGGAAGCGTTTGAGCATGGCGGGGCCTTACGAGGACAACCGAGAAGAAGTCAACCCATTCCCCAGGCCCCGCCCGGCCGGCCGGGGCGGGGGCCGCCCAGGAGGTCAGCCCTTGCGGATGACCTCGGCGATGAACCGGTTGAGCACCGGCACCTCGTTGTCGAGAATCTTCAGGCCCTCGCTCTGGATGATCTTCTCGCCAATCATGGCCAGCGGCTTCATGAGGAAGGGCAGCTTGAGGGTGATTTCGCCGTCCAGCGAGCGCTCCGTCTGGCCGCCGCCCACGTCGCGCAGGGACAGCTTGCCGGTGTTGACCAGCATCTTGGAGATGGTGTTCGACGTGGGCACGTTGGTGAAGGACAGCTCCTTGCGGCGCTTGTCGTACGTGGACGTCTCGATGAAGGCGAAGTACTCGGGCGGCACCTGCTTGGGGCCGATGCTCTGGATGACGGGCTTGGGGCGGTAGCGCACCTTGCGGCGCACGAGGTCGCCCTCGGTCTTCACCTCCAGCGGCTGTAGCTCCAGCAGGACGCCGTGGTGCTTCAGGAGGAACTCGAAGTACCGCTCGTCGAGGAGCGCGCGCTCCACCTCGTCCACCGTCCCCTGGATTCGCTGCCTCGTCTCGAACCGCATCCGCTTCCTCCTTGGCTGAGCTGGTACGTCGCCGTTGTCGGGTTCCTGCCTAGCGGAAACCCCGGCTAGCGGAAAGCCTGACGTGGCACGAGGGGGCCCCGGAAGGTCGTCTCCTCGAAATCACACCGCTCCCGCCACTCGTCGGCGGTGGCCCGGAAGGCGGCGCCGAAGTCGGGCAGCGCGCCCACCTCGTGCCGCACCGCGCCGCAGTCCCCGGCGAGGTAGGCGGACTCCACCCGCAGTCTCACCGCCTCGCGCCGGAGCGCCTCCGGCAGGCCCTCCGCGGCGAGGGCCCGCTGGAGCTCCTCCCCCGCGAGCGAGGGAGCGCCCACCTGGTGCAGCCGCCGGCCCAGCAGGTAGCGGAGGTACGGGTCTCCGGGCAGCGCTTCCAGGGCGCGGGACAGCAGCAGCAGGCGCAGCTCCTCCTGGGGCGCGCGGAAGTAGGCGTCGATGGGGGCCCGGCGCGCGGGCGAGTCCAGCGCGGCGAGCTTCACCTGCGCGGTGCGGGTCAGCTCCGGGCCGGCGTCCTTCGCCAGCACGGCGTCGAGGAAGCGGCGGGCCTCGTCGGGCTGCTCGCGCCGCATCGCGACGTCCGCGCGCGCCATGGCCACCTCCGCCTCCAGCACGGCCTGGCCCTTCACGCGCTCGGAGTCCGCCAGCGTGGTCAGCACGGCCGCCGCGTCGTCGTAGCGTTCGAGGACGGACAGCGCGGTGGCCTGCCCCAGGCGGAAACCGGGCTCCTCGGGCTGCAGCTCCGCGGCGCGGCGGTAGCGCTCCAGCGAGTCCTCCGCGTCGCTGGCGAGCGCTTCGCGGGCGGACTCGGACAGCCGGGCCACCTCGCGGGCGCAGGCGCGGGTGAAGAGGCTGCCGGTGCGGAAGCGGGCGAAGGCGCGCGCCACGGCGGCGTCGTCCAGGGGCAGCGCGTCCACGTGGCGCTCCCACTCCGAGACGAGCTCGGCCAGGGGGCGGCCATAGGCCTCGTCGAAGTCGCCGTTGGCGTAGACGGCGCGCAGCTTCTGGGCGCCGTACGTCTCCGCGAGGTACAGCAGGAACGAGCCGGCCACGGTGTACGCGCGGGCGGGCGCGGACTGGTAGAAGCCCTCCGGCCCCATCAGCTTGCGCATGTCCGGGGCCAGCTTCTGCCGGCGCATGCCCGCCGCCCACTGGTGCAGCGTGAGGTCGCCCTGCACCGGGCCGTCCGCCGCCACCGCGTACCCCTCGATGATGCCCATCAGCGGCCACACGCCCAGCCGGGTGGTGACACGGAAGGGGCCGCTGCCGGCGGGGGCGGCCATGACGTGCGCCAGCTCGTGGTGGAGCGTGTTGTGGGGGAAGGGCTTGTCCTGGATGTGGAACGCGAGCTGCCAGGGCTTGGCGTACTGGGTGCGGCCGGCGCCCACCAGCCGCTGCTTCTGCTTCTCGTCCTTGTAGAGCCACACCTGGATGCGCCCGGTGGGGGCCACGCCGAGGAAGCGCTGCGTCTGCATCCAGCGGAACTCCATGTCCCGCGCCAGCCGGTCCACCTCTTCGCGCTGCTTGCCCCGGGGGTAGTGGAGGCGGAAGTGCTCCGTCTCCCGGACGCCGCCCAGCGTCTCGGCGAGGTACTCATCCGTCATCCTCAGGCCCAGCTCGGGGCCGCGGGTCTCCATCAGGACGATGGCCGTCAGCGGCAGCGCCAGCACCGCCAGCCACCCGGCGCGCAGGCCGGAGCGGCCCAGCCGGCCGGAGCCCGGGTCCAGCAGCGCGGCGGCGAGCCCCGCCAGCACCCAGGCCCACAGCAGCGTCTCCAGGCGGAACCAGCCCAGGGCCGGCGTAATCACCAGCGCCTCGTCGTACAGCGGCCCCGGCATGTGGCCCAGGAAGTGGTTGAAGGCGAACACCTGGGGGCCCAGGACGATGGGCCACACCGTGGGCACGGCCGACACCAGGACCAGAAGCGCATAGAGGCCCACGGCCCGGGCCGGGCGCTTCGCCTTGAAGCCGCAGAAGACGCCCGCCGCCGCCGACAGCACGGCCGAGGGGAGGGTGAGCAGGGGGAAGAAGCCCACCAACTCGAACGGGTCGCACTCGGTGCGCAGCAGGGCGAAGAGGGTGGCCGCCAGGAAGGGGGGCACCAGCACACCCACATTGAGGACCAGGGCGGCCCCCAGGGCGCGGCCCACGGCGGCGCCAGGGGCCTGCTCCCGCGTGGCGCCGGGGGGGCGGGGGTCCACCCCCAGCAGCAGGCGGCGCTCCTGGGCGGCGGCGGCGATGCCCGTCCCCCCACCGAGCAGGCCCAGGGCGATGGACAGGGCCAGGGCGAGCTCGAAGCCGGGCACGCCGAAGAGGGGGACGAGGACGAGCGCCGACCCGCCGCCCGCCAGGAGGAGGACGGTGGCCAGGACTGCCGGGCGGCGCAAGAGGCCCAGGGCACGGGTGAGGACTTGCCGCATGGCCTCCCCTATACTCCCGGCCAGCATGTCCGAACAGAAGACAGGTCCCGAGGGCCGCCAGCACGGGCGCGCGCCCATCGAGCTGAAGGTCGACTACAAGAAGCTCAACTCGTTCTTCGCGGACTACACGAAGAACATCAGCAAGGGTGGCACCTTCATCAAGACGAAGAAGCCGCTGCCCATCGGTACGCGCTTCCTCTTCAAGCTGACCGTGCCCCACCGGGAGGCGCCCTTCGAGCTGCTGGGCGAGGTGGTGTGGTCCAAGGCGGACGCGGAGGAGCCCGGCATGGGCATCCGCTTCATCTACAGCAGCGAGGGCCAGCGGGTGGAGTTCGAGACCGTGGTGGAGCGGCTGATGTCCGACAGCCTCGGCGCCGAGCTGACGGAGAAGCTCCTCAACAAGCCGCTGCATCCGCACGCGTGAGGGGGCTCGTCCGAGGCGCGTGGCTGACGGCGGCGCTGCTGCTGGCCGGCTGCCAGCAGGAGGCGCAGGGCAGCCCGCCCCGTTCCGCGTCCGCGCCGAAGGCGGCCCCCACGAAGCCCCCTGTCACCGACATCATCGCGGAGGACTACGTCATGCAGCCGCTGCCGCGAGGGTATGTGCGGCTCAAGGACGCCTTTGGAGGCGTGCACCGCGTGGAGGTGGAGATTGCCGCCACGCCGGAGTCGCGCACCCGGGGGTTGATGTGGCGCAAGGAGCTGGCCGACGGGAAGGGCATGCTCTTCCTCTTCCCGGAGGAGGAGGTCCAGGGCTTCTGGATGCGCAACACGCTCATCCCGCTGGACATGCTCTTCATCGGCACGGACCTGCGCATCGTCGGAATCGTGTCGCGCGCGGTGCCGAGGACGCTCCAGTCCCGCTCGGTGGGCCTGCCCAGCCAGTACGTGCTGGAGGTGCCCGGAGGCTGGACGGAGCAGAAGGGCATCCGCAAGGACACCGCCGTGGAGTTCGAGGGCGTGGCCGGGGTGCGCATCGTCCCCTGAGCGTCACGCTGTGATGAAGAAGTGACGTACCTTCCAAGTGGCTGCCACACGGCCTCCCCAGGATGCGCCCGCGTTCGCGCGGCCCCGGGCCCGCGACCAACCTTGGAGGGAGTTCTTCATGTCTTCTCGTCTTCTGGGGCTCGCGACCAGCGCGATGCTTCTCGGCAGCACCGTGGTCACCGTTGGCTGCGAGGGTGAGCAGGGCCCTGGCGGCCCACAAGGTTCTTCCGGCCAGGAGGGCGACGACGGCGCTCCGGGGCAGGACGGCCAGGATGGCCCGCAGGGCCCCGCGGGTCCGGGCTCGTCTGGCCAGCCGGGTCCGGGCGCCGTCACCCGCGCTCCGGGCGTGGAGGCGGGCACGGCGCTCTCCTCGGTGATTGCCATCACCTTCCGCGGCGACCTGGGCACGGGCGCCACCAACCTGGCCGAGTACGTGAAGGCGCGTGTGGACCAGGTGGTCGCCGGGCAGATGCCGACACCCATGGTGTTCCCGCTGCCGTCGGCCTCCACGGACACGGTGCGCACGGTGCCGGGGCTGTTCTCCTCCACGGTCATCAAGTGGATGGACCCCATCGGCTTCGCCAGGACGAGCCCGCGCTTCGGCGGCAACGCGGACTACATCGCCTTCTTCGGTGACGGCTGGTCCGCCAATGCCAACGCGCCGCAGTTCACGGGCAACGGCTCGGCGGGCTGGATGTGGGTCAACCACGAGTACGTCTCCGGCACGAAGCCGCGCACGGGCACGGCGCCCATCGGCCAGCACCTGGACTTCGCGAAGTTCCTCCGCAACACGGGTGTGCTGTCCAACAACGTGACGGACGGCACCACGTGGCAGGCCGACGCGCTCATCACCTACAACAAGGAGTGGAAGAAGCAGGTGGGCGGCTCGTGGATTCGCGTGGTGCAGGACCCGGCCACCGGCGAGTGGGCCGTGGACCGCAACGCGGCCAACAAGCGCTACGACGCCACCAGCGCCACGCTGGCGAAGGTGGTGGGCGTGACGCTGTCCGGCACGGAGCGCGACGACAGCGGCGCCGCGCTGGCCGAGGGCGTGGTACCCGGCACGCACTCCAACTGCTCCGGCGGGCAGACGCCGTGGGGCACCCTCTTCACGGGCGAGGAGAACGTCCAGGGCGCCTATGGCGACCCGGAGGGCGCGCTGTGGGATGGCAACAACTGGAAGCCGGATGCAGTGGGCTTCGCGGCGGGGGCGCCCATCTCTCCGGACTTCTCGGCCCCCACGTCGGGTGACTTCGTGAGCCCCGATGCCAACTCCAGCCACCTGAAGGACGGGTATGGCTACCTCGTGGAGATCGACCCGGGCCAGCCGGGCGACCTCTGGTACGACAAGGACGCGGAGCGGCCGGGCGTGGGCCACCGCAAGCTGGGCGCCATGGGCCGGGCCCACTGGGAGAACGCCGCCTTCGTGGTGGATGCGAGCTGGAAGCTCCTCCCCAACCAGCCCATCGTCATGTACGGCGGCGATGACCGTCGCGGTGGCCGCATCTACAAGTTCGTCTCCGGCGGCAACTACACCGAGGGCATGACGAAGAAGCAGGTCCGCGACCTGCTCAACGACGGCAAGCTGTACGCCGCGCACTTCGCCGGGCTGGACAACAGCACGGGCGACACGCTGGTGGGCGGCGCGATTCCCACCGAGCAGGCTCCGGGCCAGGGTCGCTGGGTGGAGCTGAGCCTGGACAGCGAGGACGTGGCGCCCAACGCCGAGGCCTTTGGCCAGCCCACGCTGACGGTGGGGGCTGCCCTGCGGGATGCCAGCTACAACGCCATTGGCGGCTTCGCGAACAACGACCAGGTGCGCAAGCTGCTGTGGACGGCCTCCAACAAGGTGGGGGTGATGGAGCTCAACCGCCCCGAGGACCTGGAGTGGAACCCGAAGGACCCCAGCGGCACGCCGCTGCTGTATGTGGCCTTCACCGAGCATGGTGATGTCACCGCGCTGGACCCGCAGGGCCGCATCGCCGTCGCCGAGCGCAACGCGGAGGGCGCCTGGGTGCGGAAGACCCGCGCCGCCACGGACAACCGCTCCGTGGACCGCGTGGGCTCGCTCTTCGCCATCCGCGAGGCGAACACGGCGGCGCCGGGGGGCTCGAAGAGCTTCGCGTACTTCCGCGTGTGGAAGGGCGAGACGGCCTCGCTCAGCGCGGCGCCGGAGTACGCCGCGGGCAAGCCGGACAACCTCGCCATCGACCGTGACGGCGGCGTGTGGTTCGGCACCGACGGCAACTTCAACCTCAACAAGGTCGCCGACAGCGTCTACTACCTGAACCAGAGCCCGGCGCACCGTGGCAGCGAGTACTTCCGCAAGGCGTTCCGCGTGCTCTCCGTGCCGAGCGACGCGGAGGCCACCGGCCCCGCGTTCAGCCCGGACATGAAGACCCTCTTCGTCAGCGTCCAGCACCCGGGCGAGGACAACTTCAGCGTCTGGCCGTAGTCGCTGTCTCGCAGTGCGGTCACGGAGGTTGCAACGGATGTCCGCGGTGTCGAAGGGAGGCGCGCGAGGAGTCGCCGTAGGAGTCCTCGCGCTGGGACTGGTGTTCTCGGCCATCGGCGTGTGGAGGAGTCGCCACCATTCGCCGTCGGAGCCTCCCTTCGACCCGCTCGCACAGGCGCTGGCGAGCGGCAGCCGCGTGGCCAACCGCGAGGCCCCCATTCCGTCCATGTGCTACACGAAGACGGAGGGGGTCTCCAACCCGTGCTGGACGTGCCACACGGGCGGCGTCGGCAACAACGTCATGGACGACGCTGCCCTGCAGGCCGAGTACGCCTTCAGCGACGTGGGGCAGACGAACCAGTGGTCGAACCTCTTCACGGAGCGCTCCGCCGCCCTGGCGGACATCTCCGACGATGAAGTGTTGGAGTACATCCGCCAGGACAACTACACGCCGCTGCGGTCCGCGCTGCTGGGGCGTCCTGGTGGCTTCAAGGGCTGGGTGCCGGACCTGGACCTGGCCCGGGGCTTCGATGCGGACGGCTTCGCCCTCGATGGCAGCGGCTGGCGGGCGGTGCGCTACAAGCCCTTCCTGGGCACCTTCTGGCCCACCAACGGCAGCACCGACGACGTCTTCATCCGGCTGCCGGCGACCTTCCAGCGGGATGCGGATGGGCAGCCCTCGCGTGAGGTGTACCGCTTCAACCTCGCCATCCTCGAAGCGGCGATGACGGTGGACCCGGCGCTGACGGACGTGCGCGAGGCGCACCGCCAGGTGGAGCCGGTGGACGAGCGCGCGGGCGGCGTGGACCTGGACGGGGACGGAGTGCTGGAGGCCGGGGTGGAGGAGGTGCGCGGGCTGCCGGCGCGCTACGTGGGCGGCGCGGCGAAGGTGGCGGTGCGCCAGCACTTCTATCCGGTGGGCACGGAGTTCCTCCACACGGTGCGCTACGTGGACCCGGACGCCCCCACGCTGCTGTCCTCGCGCATGAAGGAGGTCCGCTACTCGCGCAAGGACGAGGAGCACGAGGACCTGCGCGTGAGGAGCTTCTACGCCGAGGAGAAGGAGAAGAAGCTCCAAGGACGCCTGCCCGTCTTTCCCGGCACGCCCGAGCTGGGGCTGGTGAATGAGTTCGGCTGGCGCCTGCAGGGCTTCATCGAGGACGCGCGCGGGCGGCTGCGTGTCCAGACGATGGAGGAGCACGCGTTCTGCATGGGCTGTCACACCAACCTGGGCGTGACGGTGGACCAGACCTTCGGCTTCCCGCGCAAGGTGCCGGGGAAGGAAGGCTGGCGGCACCAGGACCTGCGCGGCCTTCCCGACGTGCCGCAGGCGGGCCACGCGAAGCCCGAGGTGCTGACGTACTTCGAGCGCGTGAAGGGTGGCGACGAGTTCCGCGCGAATGACGAGCTGCTCTCGCGCTTCTTCTCGCACGGCACGCTGGATGAGGCGGCCGTGCGCAGGGCAGGGAAGGGCGGAGACCGCGATCTGGCCTGGCTGGTGACGCCGTCACGCGAGCGGGCGCTGGCGCTGGGCCGGGCCTACATGGCGCTGGTGCGGGAGCAGTCCTTCACGAAGGGAAGGGACACGCTGCTCGCGCCGCCGAAGAACGTGCTGCCCGCCGTGGAGAACGGCTCCACGGGGCTGGAGGCCGCCGGCCTCCTCTTCGAGGACGGGCGGCTGCACCTCGCGTGGGAGTGACGCTCGTCACCGCGACGTGCGGCGCTCCAGCAGCTCCGTGGAGCGGTGGATGAGCTGCTTCATCGTCACCGTCCCCAGGAAGCTGCCCTGCTCGTCCACCACCACCACCGGGTCGTAGACGGTGTCCGCCCCGCGCTTCATGGCCACGCGTGCCAGCGTGGTAATCGCCATGCGGTCCTCCACCACCAGCGGGCGCTCGTCGCGCGCGGGCGCGCGCTGCCGCGTCACCAGCGCCTTCGGGCGGTCCCCCTCCAGCAGGACGACATGGTCCAGCTGGCTCGCGTTCGCGAAGAGTCCCTGCACGTCCCCGGTGGGCGTGGCGGCGTCCATACAGAGGCGGCGGATGACCATGCTGCCCACCGTCTCGTCGTCCTCGTGCTCGCGGAAGTCGAGGGCGCGCATGGCTGAATGGCGCTGCGCCTCGAACTCGCCGTTGGGGCGGACGGGCGCCGGAGCGGGGCGGGCGATGAGGTAGCCCTGCACGTGGCGGATGCCCAGCCGCAGCAGCACCGCCAGCTCATCCCAGGTCTCCACGCCCTCGGCGATGAGCACCGCGTCCACGCTGGCGGCGAAGGCCACCAGCGACTTCACCAGGTGCTGCTGGTAGCTGTACCGGTGGATGTTCCGCACCAGCGCCTGGTCCAGCTTGATGAACTGGGGCGCGCTGTGCACCAGCGTCACCAGCCCGGAGTGCCCCGCGCCGAAGTCGTCGAGCGCAATCCCGAAGCCCTCCGCCGCGCACTGGCGCGTCAGCCGCTGGATGAGCTCGATGTCCTCGAAGGCCGCCTTCTCGGTGATCTCCAGCACGAGGTGGCCGGGCTTGAGGCCGTACCGGGCCAGCAGCGCCACCGTGGAGCCGTCACCGAAGCGCGGATCGCTCAGCACGTCCGGGCTGACGTTGAAGAAGAAGGGCGCGCGCCGCTGCTCGTCGGACAGCGTGGAGATGCAGCGCAGCGCCGACGTCCAGCACGCGCGCTCCAGCTCCCACGTGTAGCCCTCCTCGCGCGCCTGCGTGAAGAGCACCTGTGGCTCCCTCCGCTCTCCGGGGCCGCGCGACAGCACCTCGTGGCCGATGACCTCGCCATGCAGCAGGTCCACGATGGGCTGGAAGACCGAGGTGACGCTGGGCTCGTCGCCGTTCCACAGCCAGGCGGGGGCCGGCGCGGAGGAGAGGGGGAGTCTCATGTGGGGAAATTGTAGCCGAAGTCGCCCCCGTCTTCAGGGCACCCCCCTGTGAACTGCGGAACAGTCCCATGGCGACCAGGCAAAAGGTCGCCTCTTTGGCTACATTTCACCCTGGCGAGAGAGCGGGCCGTTCAGGACTCGCGAACCCGCGAAGGCGCCTCGGAGGAGGGCGTCCCCTCGATGGGCGCGAGCGGCTCGACGGGCGCGACAGCCTCCGCCACGGTGGGAGTCACCTGGACCGGCGGCGTCACGGACAGCGCCGCCTGGGTGGCAACGGCGTCCAGCGACTGCCCTTCCTCCCACTGAACGGAGGACAGGGCGCGGAAGCGGCGGGCCAGGGCGGACAGCTCCGCGGCCTTGAGCTGGGCCTGGCCGCTGCGCAGCGACAGCAGGGCCACGCGCGCCCGCTCCAGCAGGGCCACCTCGGCACGCAGCCGGGCGAGGATGCGCTCGCGCCGTCCCTTCAGCTCGCCCAGGTGCTCCACCTCCTCGGCCAGCGACGCCGCGGCCAGCTCGAGCTGCCGCCGCGCCACCGCGTCCGTGCTGGCGCGGGCGCTGCGCTCCAGGTCCTCGCGCTCGGCCTGCAGCTCCGCCTGGGCGCGCTCCTCCAGTTGCGCTTCCACCCCCGCCCACTCCGAGGCCAGCTCCACCGCGTCCCGCGTGATTCGCGCCAGCGTGCGAGCAAGCTCCTCCCGGGCGGACTCGCGCGGCAGCAGGGCGAGCGACTGGCCACATTGCCGGTAGAGCGACAGGGCGCGCTCGGACAGCGTGCGGAAGTCGCCCGCCAGCCGGGGCAGCAGCTCCTCGGCCCGGGCCTCCACCGGGTCCGCGGACAGCCCGAGGTGGGCGGCCACCGCGCTCAGCCCCACGAAGAGTCCGAGGATTCCTCCCGTCACCCCCGCCCCCAGCAGGGCCGGCGTGGCCAGGTCCGCGAGGCGCGCGGAGAAGACTCGCGACACCTCGATGCCCGCCAGCGTGAGGCCCGCGCTCAGCACGGCCCCTAGCCCGAAGTGGACGAGCGTGGGCCGGACCTCGGCCACCTGTCCCTTCTCGCCCCGCTCACTCAGCCGCGCGCGCACCAGCAGCGCCCCCGCCGCCGCCGCGCTGCATGCCACCGTCCACCCAGGCGCCATGCCCAGCGCATACGGCAGCGCGGTGAGCAGCACGCCCAGGCCCCCCAGGAGGATGCGGTCCCAGCGGTCTCCCTGCGCGCACGCCAGCACCACGGCGGCGGGCACCAGCCACGCCAGCGGCAGCGGCAGTCCCACGCGAAGGGAGGCCAGGTGAATCAGTCCCGCCCCGGCGCCCGCGGCGAGGGCGCGCGTGACGGTGTGCTCGAAGGCTTCACGGTGGTGGAGTTGCAAAATGGCGGCGCTCATCGACAGACACCCCACGGACTTGGACCGGGCAGGAACTCCCCCTTTCACGCGCGGGCGAATAAAAAGGTCTTCCGGATGAGAGCCCCTCCCGTTCCCGAGACGATGCGAGCGCTGGTCCTCACCGCCTACGACGGGCGGCCGGCGTCGCTCCAGGTGGAGTCGCGCCCCGTGCCCCGGCCGTCGCCGAGCCAGGTGCTGGTGCGCGTGGCCGCGTCCCCCATCAACCCGTCCGACTTGCTGTTCGTCCGGGGCCTGTACGGCGTGAAGAAGCCCCTGCCCACGGTGCCGGGCTTCGAGGGCAGCGGCACGGTGGTGGCCTCGGGCGGCGTCACCGGGCGGCTGCTGGTGGGCCGGCGCGTGGCGTGCTTCGCCCCGTCCGAAGGCGACGGGCTGTGGGCGGAGTACGCGGTGGTGGAGCTGCCGCGGTGCATGCCCCTGCGCTCCCACATCACCGACGAGCAGGGCGCGAGCCTCTTCGTCAACCCGTTCACCGCGTGGGCGCTGATGGAGCGGGCGCTCGATGGCGGACACGTGGCGCTGGTGCAGACGGCCGCCGCGAGCGCCCTGGGACGGATGCTGCTGGCGCTGGCGAAGCGCGAGGGCGTGCCCATGGTGCATGTGGTGGCGCGGCCGGAGCAGGAGGAGCTGCTGCGCAAGCTCGGCGCCGAGCACGTGCTGAGCAGCCACGAGCCCGAGTTCGAGGAGCGGCTGCGCCTGACGTGCCACGAGCTGAAGGTGTCGCTCGCCTTCGACGCGGTGGGCGGGAGGCTCACCGGGCAGCTGCTGCACGCCATGCCCGACGGCGGCACCGTCATCGTCCACGGCCTGCTGTCCGAGCAGGAGTGCCGCCTCCACCCGCGCGAGCTCATCTTCGGCGGCAAGAAGGTGGAGGGCTTCTGGCTGGAGCGCTGGAGGGGCGAGGGCTCCGGGAGGGCGAAGCTCAAGGCGGGGATGGCCGTGCCCGCGCTGGTGGGCCGCGAGCTCGAGACGCAGGTGCGCGCGCGCCTGCCACTGGAGTCCGCGGGCGACGCGGTGCGCATCGCCTCCACGGACATGACGTCCGGCAAGGTGCTCTTCGTGCCGGGCCAGGGCGCCGCCGCATAGTGGGCGTCGCGCCCCGTGCTCAGGCCTTGTCGCGGGAGATGGGCCCCGTCTTCGCCTTCGTCACTCGCAGGTAGTCCGCGGGCGCGAGGACGAGCTGCGTTCCGCGCACGCCGGCGGACACCGCCACCGCGTCGAACAGCTCCATCGTCTCGTCGACGAAGACGGGGTAGTCCTTCTTGCCGCCAATGGCCGTGCAGCCGCCGCGCACGTAGCCGGTGAGCGGCTGCAGCTCCTTGAGCGGCACGGTGTCCACCTTGCGGTCGCCGCTGAGTCGCGCGAGCGCCTTGAGGTCCAGCTCCGCGTTGCCGGGCACCACCGCCATCAGCACGCCCGTGCGGTCCCCTCGCGCCACCAGCGTCTTGAAGACCTGCTCGGCGGGCATGCCCACCTTCGCGGCCACCGTCTCCGCGGACAGGTCGTCCGGGTCCACCGCGTAGTCGCACAGCTCGTACTTCACCCCGAGCGAGTCCAGCAGCCGGGCGGCATTCGTCTTCACGGCCTCACACCCCCAGGGCGGTGGCGGCGGCCTTCACCCGCGCGAGCGCGTCCTCGGGCGTGGTGCCCACCGCGGACAGGTGCCCCATCTTCCGGCCCTTGCGCGCGTCCCGCTTGCCATACAGGTGCAGCCGGACGCCGGGCATGGCCAGCACCTGCTCGAAGCGCGGGCCGCCCTCCTTCAGCCACAAGTCACCCAGCAGGTTGACGATGGCCGCCGGGCGCACCACCTCCACCGAGCCCAGGGGCAGGTTGCACGCCGCGCGCACCGCCTGCTCGAACTGCGACGTGAGGCACGCCACCTCGGTGGAGTGGAAGCTGTTGTGCGGGCGCGGCGCCACCTCGTTGACGAGCAGGCTGCCGTCGCCCAGCAGGAACATCTCCACCACCAGCAGCCCCTCCACCTGGAGCGACTCGGTAATCGCCCGCGCCAGCTCCGTGGCCTGGGCGGCCACCTGCGGAGGCAGCGGGCCCGGCAGCAGGGACCACGCGAGGATGCGCTCCTCGTGGTGGTTGTACGCGGGCGGGTACACCGCCGTCTCGCCCTTCGGGCTGCGCGCCACCAGCACGGACAGCTCCGACTTCAAGTCCAGCGCGGCCTCCACCACCACGGAGGTCTCGCCCAGCTCCTTCCACGCCGAAGGGGCCTCGCTGGCGGTCTTCACCTCCACCTGACCGCGACCGTCATAGCCGCCCTCGCTGGACTTCACGAAGCAGCGGCCGCCCAGCGCGTGAATCGCCTGCGCCAGCTCCTCGGCCGAGTGGGCCTCGCGCCAGGGGCCCAGGGGGAAGCCGCCCTTCGCGAGCCAGCTCTTCTGCCGGCCGCGGTGCTGCACCACGCGCAGCACGTCCGCGCCCGGACGCATGGGGGCGTGGCGGGCGACTGCCTCCAGCGTGGACAGGGAGACCTTCTCGATTTCGAGCGTCACCGTGTCGCAGCCGCGCGCCAGCTCCTCCGCGGCGGCCGTGTCCGAGAATTGCGCGGTGATGCAGCGGTCCACCACCGAGAGGGCAGGGCAGGTGGGGTCCGGGTCCAACGCCTGCACCTGGAAGCCGAGCGTGCGTGCCGCCAGCGCCATCATCCGCCCGAGCTGGCCCCCGCCGAGGATGCCAATCGTCCCGCCGGGGAGCACCACGCGCGACTTCATGAAATCTCCCGGTGCGCGAGCACCTCGTCGGTGCGCGCCTTGCGCCAGGCCGCGAGTCGCTCGCGCAGCTCGGGGTACTTCAGGCACAGGATGGACGCGGCGTGCAGGGCCGCGTTGGCGGCGCCGGGCTTGCCGATGGCCTGCGTGCCCACGGGCACGCCCCGGGGCATCTGGACGATGGACAGCAGCGCGTCCAGCCCGTTGAGCAGCGTGGTGGGCATGGGCACGCCGATGACGGGCAGCAGCGTCTTGCTGGACACCATGCCAGGCAGGTGGGCGGCCCCTCCCGCGGCGGCGATGATGACGGACAGGCCGCGCGACTCCGCGGTGGACGCGTACTCCATCATCCAGTCAGGGGTGCGGTGGGCGGACACCACGCGCACCTCATGCGGGATTGCCAGCTCCTTGAGGATGTCCACCCCGGGCTGCAGGAACTCCAAATCGCTCCTGCCGCCCATGATGACCCCAACCCAGGGGATGCCCGTGCTCGCCATGTGGTGTGCGCGCCTCCGTGCGCTCTCCGGCCGAAGGCAGGAGAAACGCGGAGATAGGGCCGGGGGATTCCGCTGGTCAACACGGAAGGTGAGGCGGGCGTCCAATGGACGCCCGCCCGGCCCGCTCGGCGCCCCACCAGGCGCGGCGCTTCAGTAGGTGGAGCCCACCTTGCCGAAGCCCCTCAGGGCCTTGACCTTGCTCTTCTTGACGGCCGAGCGCGTCTCCTCCTCGTTGTCGGCGCTGTCGTACTCGTCGAGGGTGGCCTGCTGCTCGGCCACGTCGGCGGCCACCGCCGCGGCGCCGGACACCGCGCTGGCCTCGTGGAAGAGGGCCTGGTTCTGCTGGATGTAGCCCTTCGCCTCCTCCTTGCGGCCGCTGCGCAGGGCCTCGGCGGCCTTCTGGACGTTGGCCGCGCTGCGCGCCCGGGCCGCGTACACCGTGGCCTCCTTGTCCTGCCGGGCCACCACTTCCTCGTGCCGGTCCGTCACCACCGCGGACAGGGTGGCGGCGTTCTGCACGCCCACGCTCCGGATGAGGTCCGTGTACGCCAGCTTCAGGTCCATCACCCGCACCGTGCGGCCCACCGTGCCGTCCGTCACGTTCAGCCGCACCACCACGCGCTCCAGCTGGCCCGCGGAGAAGTCCGGCAGCGACACGCTGACCACGTTGCCGGACTGGCTGGCGCGGTAGCCCATCACCTCACCCAGCGACGTGCCCGGGGGCAGCGTGAAGGTCAGCGTCACGTCACGCGCCACGGAGGTGGAGGCCTGCTGCAAATCCTTCTGGAAGAGGGTGGCCAGCTGGCCCGCGTCCTCGAGGAAGCCGTACGCGCCCGCGCCGTACTCGGCGAACGCCTGCATCAGGTCCTCGTTGAAGTCCGTGCCCACGCCGATGGCGCTCAGCGTGACGCCGGCGGCGCGCAGCTCCTGGGCCTGCCGCGTCAGCCCCTCGTCGTCCGTGATTCCCTCGGTGGGCTGACCGTCGCTCATGAGGATGAGGCGGTTGACCCCGAACTGCCCCTGCGCCGTGGACAGCTGGAAGCGGCCGGCGGACAGGCCCGCGCCGATGTTGGTGCCGCCCTCGTCCCAGATGCCGTCCACGTACTGGAGCATCCGCTCGCGGTTGCCGGGCGTGGCGGGCAGCGACGGCAGGCTCTTCACGTCCGAGCCGTAGTGGACGATGGCCAGCCGGTCCTCGTCCCGCAGCAGCCCCACCAGGTGCCGCGCGGCCTGCTTCGCCTGGGCCAGCTTGTAGCCGCTCATGGAGCCCGAGCGGTCGATGACCAGCGCCAGATTCACAGCGCTGCGCTTCGCCCCCGGCACCTCGGCGCCCGTCAGGTCCATCGTGGCGAACACCTCGGAGGTGCCCGCGGGGATGTACGGGTGCGACAGCCGGCTCGTCAGGGTGAGCGAGCCGGGCGTCGACAGCACGGGCGCGACGGGGGGAGGCTCCGGAGGCGGCGTCACCACCACCACGGGAGTCACGGGCTTGGGCGGCTGCACCGACCCCAGCTGAGGCAGCCCCAGCACCAGCGCGGTGAGGGCGAGGCCACCGGCGAGGCTGAGGAAGAGGACCGTTCGGTTCATGGCAGGGCTCCTGGCGCTAACGACGCGGGCCCTGCCTTTACGAACGAGACGCGGGAAAAGGTCTACCCCCCGCGCCGGAAAATGTCAGTTGCCGGCCGCAGCCAGGGGGGTGCCCGAGCAGAAGAAAGGCGAGTTGTTCTCGCCAAACGTCCGCCGGTAGAAGGCCTCGTCAGCGGCGCGCAGGGCCTCCAGCGTGTCCTGGTCCAGCAGCAGCGCGCGGCACGCCATGCGCTCCGGCAGGCCCTCCAGCACGTCGCTGGTGTCCTTCACCTCGCACGCGTTGGAGCCTTCCACGCACTCCTTGCTGCAATAGCCCATGGCGTTGGCGTTCCCATTCACCGTGCCGTCCTCGTTCGTCGCCCGGGGGAAGTCCGCGTCACGCACGCAGACGAGGTCCTCGCACTCCACCGCGCCGAAGGAGATGAAGTCCTGTCGCGGAGCGATTTCCTTCTCGAGGATGGGCCGGGTCTTTTCACCGAACTGCTCCAGCTCCTCCGGGGTCGCCTTGCGCACCAGGGTGCACGGCTTGCCGATCTGACTGCTGACTTCGCAGCCCCCCAGCAGCATCGCGGCGGACATCAGGAGGGCGGCTCGGACGGACATCTTCATGACACCTCTACAAAGGGGGGGAGGGGCGCGGGACCTCTGGACCCGCGGAGCACTCAAAAGGGTAGCACAGCACCCATGAACGCCAACGCACCTGTACCACGGGGTGGGGCAGTGGAATTGTGAAGGAATACCGGAGGGATACAGGGTAACCAGGCGTGCGCGGCATGGTTGATGGTTGGGAATGTGACCGATAGGATGTCGAAACCGAGAGTCGCGCTGTACCCCCGGTGGCAGTTACGCCCCCCTCCCTCACGGAGCCTCCGGATTTGAAACGCCCCACGTTGCTGCTCGCCCTGTGTCTGGCGCCCACCCTGGCGCTCGCTCAGAGCCAGGAAGGCATGGGACTCGACCTGACGGAAGAGTCCCCGGCCCCGCCGTCCTCCGAGGAATCCCCTGCGCCCCCGTCGGCGGAGGAAGCCACGCCCGTGGCCTCCACCACCGCGGAGGACACGCCGGAACCGGAGTCCCTCCCACCGCTGACGGACATCACCCAGGAAGACCGGGTGAAGAGCGTCCAGCGCAAGGTCTACCGGAAGAAGGGTCGCTTCGAGCTGACGCCCCTGGTCAGCATCTCCGTGAATGATCCGTTCTACTCCAAGGTCGGCGCGTCGCTGCGCGGCGCCTGGTACCTGGCGGACACGCTCGCCATCGCCGGCCGCGCGTCGCTGATGCAGGTCGTGCCGTCCGACGACGTGCGGACGGCCAAGCGCACCTTCAACAGCAAGATCTACAACTCGGTGCCTGAGTGGTCCGCCATGGGCGACATCGAGTGGAGCCCGCTGTACGGCAAGGTGGCGTTCCTCAACTCCATCCTCCACTTCGACGGCTACCTGCTGGCCGGAGCGGGCGTGGTGCGGACGGAGACGTCCTCGCTGCCCGACCGCGGCCTCAACCCCGCCGCCGACCTGGGCCTGGGCATGCGCTTCGTGGCCAAGGACTACCTGGCCGTGAACGTGGCCCTCATCAACACCGCCTATGTGGATCAGCCCCTGGGCAGCAGCAAGGGCGCCATCCAGAACATGATGACCCTCAACGCCGGCATCTCGCTGTTCCTGCCGTTCAGCTCGACGGGGAGGGACTCGGAATGAAGCTGACCCTCCGTCTGCTGCTGGCCCTGTGCCTCGTCGCGCCCGTGCTGGGCCACGCCCAGTCCTCCGAGGAGGAGGAGGCCGGCGACGTCTCCGAGGTGGACAAGGACCGGATGGGGCCGCTGCGCGAGCGCGTGCGCCCCGTCTCCGGGCACCTCTTCCTCAAGAAGGGGCGCTTCGAGTTCAGCCCGTCCGTCTCGCTGTCGCTGCGCGACGCCTTCTTCAGCAAGTACATCCTGGGCGGCACGCTCACCTACCATCCGCTGGAGACGGTGGGCGTCAGCCTGCGCCTGGGCTACGCCATCAACTCGGTGGCCGGCGCGGCGCAGCTGTGCACCTTCGACGGGGAGGGCGCGGACGCCACGCGAGGCTGCGGCAAGCCGACCCTGAACCAGCTCGACGGGCAGGCCCCCGGCCAGCTCAAGCTGCTGGGCGGCGCGGACGTCCAGTGGGCGCCCATCTACGGCAAGCTGTCGCTGCTGGCGGAGAAGTTCGTCAGCTTCGACCTGTACGGCGTCGCGGGCGCCTCCGTGGTGCAGTACCGCGGGCCGGGCCTGGACCCCACCACCGAGGCCCAGGTCCCGAAGAGCTACATGACCCCCGGCGGCAACCTGGGCGTGGGCGCGCGCTTCTTCCTCAACCGCTGGGTGACGCTGCGCACCGAGGTGCGGGACCTCATCTACGTGGAGAAGAGCGACGTCCCCGGCGAGACCTACCTGCGCAACCAGCTCCTCTTCGAGCTGGGCGTTTCCTTCTTCTTCCTGAACGGCTCCGAGTCATGATCCGCTCCTTCCGGCTCATCCGTGTCGCCGTCCTCGGGCTCGCGCTCGCCTGGACGGCCCCCAGCTACGCCCAGAGCTTCGAGGGCCTGGACCTCGGCGCCCAGTCGAAGAAGAAGAAGAAGGGCTCCACCAGCAAGAAGAAGAAGCAGACCTCCCGCAAGACGCGCGGCAAGGCGACGCCGGCCGCCCCGGTGGAAGAGGCCCCGCCCGAGGCCGCCGCCAGCGAGAGCCCGGCCGTCGAGACGGCGCCCGCCGTGGCCGCTCCCGCCGCTCCCTCGACGCCCGCCCCGGCTCCCGCGCCCACCCCGGCCTCTCCGCCGGCCGGGGGCCTGGGGCTGGACCTGACGCAGGAGGCGCCCAAGCAGACGGCGCCCACCATGTCCTTCGACGCGGTGGACGTGTCCGGCAAGACGGCGGACCGCCAGCGCCTGGACGTGGCCGTCAGCCTCTTCAAGAACGACGAGTACGAGAAGGCCGCCATGGCGGCGCACGAGCTGCTGGCGGACGCGAAGCTGGCGGGCCTGCACACCGAGGCGCGCTACGTCCTGGCCAAGTCGCTCTACCGCATGGGCATGTACCACTCGTCCCTGGGTGAGTTCTCCAAGCTGCTCTCCCTGGGCCCGTCCACCAAGTTCTTCAAGACGAGCCTGGAGTGGCTGTTCTTCATCAGCCGCAAGACGAAGAACGAGACGGTCATCCTCGACGAGATTGCCCGGCACGCGAACCAGGAGTTCCCGGAGAAGTACCGGAACGAGTTCCGCTACCTGCTGGCGCGCTACCACTTCGTGCGCGGCCGCGCGCTGGACCAGGTGGGCCAGCCGGCGGACGCGGACAAGAGCTTCGAGGAAGTGAAGCGCCTGGCGCTGTCCATTCCGCGCAATGACCCCTTCTTCCCGCGCGCCAAGTACCTGGAGGGCCTGTCCTCCTTCCGCAACGGCAGCCGTCAGAAGGACGCGGCGTCCAAGCGCGGCAACGGGGAGATGCTGGCCTCCGTGGAAGCGATGAAGGAGGTCATCCGCCTCACTCGCCCCATGCCCGGCAAGTCCGCCGAGCAGGTGAAGATGGACAAGGCCCTGCGCGAGCTGGCCTTCATGCAGCTGGCCCGTACGCACTACGGCATGCAGCAGAACCGCTTCGCCCTCTTCTACCTGGGCAAGGTGGAGCGGGGTAATACGCAGTGGCTGGAGTCCCTCTTCGAGGCCAGCTGGGCCAACTACCGTGTGGGCCAATACGAGCAGGCGCTCGGCAACCTGATTACGCTGTCGTCGCCCTTCTTCCGCGAGGAGTACTTCCCCGAGGCGCTCATCCTGAAGGCGGTCATCTATTACGAGAACTGCCGCTACCGGGAGTCCACCCTCATCCTCCAGGACTTCGAGCGCACGTACCTGCCGGTGCATGACCAGCTCGAGTCGCTGGTGAAGAAGAACACGGACGCCGGGGAGTACTACTCGGTGCTCGCCGAGGTGCAGAAGAAGAACAAGGAGGGCCTGGAGAAGAACGAGACGGACGTCATCCTGGAGCGCATCCTCCGGCTGGCGCTGACGGACCAGGACCTGCGCAAGACGAACGACTCCATCCTCGAGCTGGAAGGGGAGATGGACGCCTTCGCCAACCGCGCGGACACCTTCAAGTACTCGGACTTGAGCAAGACGCTGCTGGAGGGGCTCAAGGTGCAGCGCACCGGCCTCATCTCCAAGGCGGGCATCATGGCCAAGGGCAAGCTGGAGACGGAGCTGGTGGCGCTCAAGCAGCTGCTGGCCAACGGCCTGCGCATCAAGTTCGAGACGACGACGAAGGAGAAGGAGTTCCTCGAGGAGCAGCTCAAGGCGGGCGGCCGCACGGCCATCGTCAAGAAGTACAAGTACTCGGTGGCGGTGTCGGACGACCAGCTCTACTGGCCGTACGAGGGCGAGTACTGGCGCGACGAGCTGGGCACGTACCAGTACACGCTGACCAAGGGCTGCATCGAGCGGGACACGGCCAACCGGAACATGCAGTCCGCCGAGGCCCTGTAGCACCCGTCACAACGGGTACTTCTCCCACCTGACCACCGCCGGGAGCGCTATGTTCCGCGCTTCCGGCGGTTTTCTTTTTCGAGGAAGGGGCTCCTGGTGGTGAGGCGGGCGGCGTCACTGCGCGTCGTCTTCGGAATCGTCACGCTGGACCTCATCGGGTTCGGCATCCTGATTCCGCAGCTGGGCGTGTACGGAGTGAAGTTCGGCGCCTCGCCTTTCACGGTGGGGCTGCTCATCTCCGTCTATTCGTTGATGCAGTTGGTGGCGGCCCCCGTGCTGGGCCGGCTCAGTGACAGGTACGGCCGCCGGCCGGTGCTGCTGCTCAGCCAGGTGGGCTCGCTGGTGGGCTACCTGCTGTTCGCCTTCGCCCAGTCGCTGCCGCTGCTGTTCCTGGCGCGCGTCATCGACGGGGTGTCCGGGGGGAACATCGCCACCGCGCAGGCGGTGGTGGCGGACATCACCCCGCCGCAGGAGAGGGCGCGGGGCATGGGCGTCATCGGCGCGGCCTTCGGCCTGGGCTTCGTGCTGGGGCCGGCGCTGGGGGGCTTCCTGGGGGCGTGGGGCGGCAACCTCGCCATCGGCCTGTTCGCGGCGGGGCTGGTGGCGCTCAACCTCACCTGCACCTTCTTCTTCCTTCCGGAGTCGAAGCACCCGGGCAGCACGGGCGGCCACGCGCGCACGCTGAAGGGGGCGACGCTGGCCATGCACCTGCCGGTGGTGGGGCGGTGCCTCGTGCTCATGCTGGTGTTCACCACCGCCTTCGCGCAGATGGAGGGCACCTTCTCCGTGTACATCCTGACGAAGTTCCTCTCGTCGGGGCCGGTGCCGCTGCGCGAAGGCGGGCTGTTCCTCCAGGCGGCGCTGCCGGACGCGGAGATGCTTCGCGAGGCGAGCCTCCGGGCGGGCTGGCTCTTCGCCACGGTGGGGGTGCTGTCCGCGCTGGTGCAGGGCGGGCTGGTGCGGCGCCTGACGGGCGGGGCAGAGGGCAGGGCAGGGCGCGAGGCCCCGCTCGCCACGGTGGGCTTCGGGCTGACGGCGGCGGGGCTGGCGCTGATGCCGGTGGCGCCCGACTATGCATGGCTGTTCCCCGTCATGGGGCTGCTGGCGGTGGGCTCGGCGCTGGTGAACCCGTGTCTGACGGCGCTGGTATCCCTGCATGCGCCGCCGGAGCGGCTGGGAGCGGTGCTGGGGGCGTACCAGGCCTTCGGCTCGCTGGGGCGGATTGTGGGGCCGGCGCTGGGCGGGTGGCTCTTCACCCGTTTGGGGCCGGGGGCGCCGTACGGGACGGCGGCAATCATGGTGGGCCTGGCGGCGCTGCTGGCGTTGTCCCTGGTGGCCCAGGCGAGAATGGCAGGCACGGGGGCCGAGCAAAGGTCCTAAGATGGAGGCCATGGTGGGGACGCAGCCGCAGCCGGTGACGATTGCATTCGATGTCATGGGGACGGACCACGGCCCCGCGGAGGTGGTCCGGGGCGCGGCGATGCTGTCGCTGGAGTCCCCGCACATCCACACGCTCCTGGTCGGCGACCGGGACCTCATCGACGAGGCGCTGGCCGAGGTGAAGCACAACGGCGAGCGCATCTCCGTGCAGCACGCCTCGGACTTCGTCGGCATGGACGAGAAGCCGGGCGAGGCGCTGGCGCGCAAGCCGAACGCCTCCGTGGCGGTGGCCGCGCGGCTGGTGGCCGAGGGCGAGGCGCAGGCGCTGGTGTCCGCGGGCAACACGGGCGCGGGCGTGCTGGCGTGCGCGCGGCACTTCCAGCTCATCCCCGGGGTGCGGCGCGCCGCGCTGGCCACGGTGTACCCGACGCGCTCGGTGCGCGGCGCCAAGGAGGACCCGTTCTCCCTCATCCTCGACGTGGGCGCCACGGTGGAGGCCAACGCCGAGGACCTGGTGACGTTCGCCGTCATGGGCTCGGCCTACGCGCGCATCATCTCCAAGAATGACCGGCCGAAGGTGGCGCTCCTGTCCAACGGCGTGGAGCCGCAGAAGGGCCCGCCGCGCGTGGTGGAGGCGCACGCCCGCCTGTCGGAGATGCACGACATCAACTTCATCGGCAACGTGGAGGGCATCGACATCCCGAAGGGCACCGCGGACGTCATCGTCACGGACGGCTTCGTGGGCAACGTGTGCCTGAAGATGCTGGAAGGCGTCCACGACACGGTGGTGGAGCTGGCCCAGTACGCCTACAAGGAGAGCCTTCGCTGGCGTGCGGGTCTGGCCATGTTGTCCAGTGGCATTCAGCGCATCAAGGACATCACCGATTGGAACCAGTACGGCGGTGCGCCGATTCTGGGGTTCGATAAGATCTTCATCAAGGCGCACGGGCGCTCGAAGTCGCGGGCCATCGCCAACGCGGGAAAGGTGGCGGCGAAGGTGGTGGCGAACAACCTGACCACCGCCATCCGGGAAGGCCTGAAGAAGTGAGTCTGCCGGACCGCATCGACCCGCGTCCTCCCCGGCGCATCTACCGGTGGGACCTGGACAAGACGTACCTCCAGACGGAGTTCGACTCGCTCCGTGATCTGGTGCGTACGGCCTTCCAGAAGGCCCACGAGAAGGTGGCCGTGCCGGGGGCGAGCGCGCTCATCCGGGAGCTGTCGGAGCAGGGCGACTCGCGGCTGTGCATCGTCTCCGGCAGCCCGAAGCAGATGCGGGCGGTGCTGGAGGAGAAGCTCAAGCTGGACGGGGTGAAGTGGGACGAGTTCGTCCTCAAGGACAACGTAGGCAACCTCCTGCGCGGCCGCTTCCGGGCCCTGCGCGGACAGGTGGGCTACAAGCTGCCGGCGATTCTGGAGAGCCGGGTGCACGCGCCGGTGGAGGCCGAGGAGGTGCTCTTCGGCGACGACGCGGAGGCGGACGCGTTCATCTACTCGCTGTTCGCGGACCTGATTGCCGGCCGCGTGGACGAGCGGGTGCTGTCGCAGGTGCTGGAGGCGGGCGGGGTGTACCCGGACGACCAGGTGCGGGTGCGCGAGGCGTGGAAGAAGATTCCGGTGTCGGACCCGGTGCGGCGCATCTTCATCCACCTGGACCGGCTGACGCCGCCCGCGCAGTTCTCCGCGTACGGGCCGCGCGTGGTGCCCATCTTCAACTACTTCCAGGCGGCGCTGGTGCTGCTGGCGGACGGGCACCTGACGGCGCCGCAGGTGCTGAAAATCGCCGTGGAGATGGTGCAGACGGCGGGGCACAACATCATCACCCTGTCGAACTCGTTCCAGGACCTGCTGCGGCGCGGGCTGCCCTTGCAGCAGGCGGCGATTGCGCTGTCGCAGGCGCTGGAGGGGCCCAACAAGCTGCTGGCGGCGATGCGGCCCATGCCGGACATCCTGGCCGCGTTCAGCAAGCGGCTCGCCGCGCTGGGCACGCCGCCGCCTCCTCCTCCGGTGCAGGCAGTGGACTACGTGAAGCTCATCCACCACGCCATGCCGCGCACCTCCAAGCGCCGGGGCAAGCCGGCCGAGGAGTAGGGCGCGGGGATGCATGGCCATAATTCGGCAGTGGCGCTCATGTTTTGACTTCACCGACTGGAATCACTAGAGGCGGTTATATGGGGCTCAGTCGGTCTGAGCAAATGGCCCGTATCAAGGGCAAGCATACGTCGCCTGAACTCAGACTCAGATCTGCTTTGTGGCGTGCAGGCATTCGATATCGGGTGCACGCGCGTACGCCGGTTGGTCGGCCTGATATAGTTTTGCCTTCGAGGAAGCTAGCGATCTTTATCGACGGTTGCTTCTGGCATGGGTGTCCCAAGCACTACGTGCGTCCAAGAACACGAAAAGAGTTCTGGGAAGAAAAGCTCTTGGCCAACATAAGTCGCGACCGCCAGCAGACACTGCAGCTGGAGACCTTGGGGTGGAGAGTTATTCGCGTATGGGAGCATAAGGTTTTTGAGTCGCTGGATGATGTGGTGTTTTATATCAAGAATGTGCTGCCCGGTAATGGAACTGAAAGTACGGACGAGTGGCGTGTAGAACGAGTCGATGTAGTGGATGCGGGCCTTGATATAGAGCGGCGCGTGATGGTCGACCTCCGCAACCCAGAAAAGCGGTACTCAATCGACAGTCGCCGGATTACCGCGAAATGGAAGCTCCCGGCCAACGTTGGTTCTGTGGGCAGGAAATCGCGCAAGCAAAAAAAATTGACCCGCGCTCTTGGTTGTTAGAAGATGTAGAATTTTAAATATTGGTAACCTGCTTTGAGGATTTAAGCCGAATATATGCCGCTCGCTTGGTCGAAAACAGTCAAAGAAAAACTACGCCGGCTGCGCCGAGGAGGGACTCCGAGAGTTCTCGATCTCTTTGCCGGATGCGGAGGCATGTCCTTGGGCTTCCAGCGATCTGGTTGCGAAATAGTGGCTGGCTTGGAAAGCGACCCTGCCCGCGCAAAGACGCATGCGGCCAACTTCCATCGCCATCTGAGCCCAGAGAGGCAGCAAGCCCACGGCAAGCCGCGAGATGTAACAAGACTTTCGCCAGAAGAATGTCTGAGAGAGGTTACGGGAGAGAAATCAAGTGAAATTGATATAATCATTGGGGGGCCTCCATGCCAAGCGTATGCAAGGGTTGGTCGCGCCAAACTTCGTGAGATCGCACAGCAGCCTGATGCATATCTTCGAGACGCGCGTGGACAACTTTATGCTGCATATGTTGCTTATGTCGAGGCATTCAAGCCTATCGCTGTCGTGATGGAGAATGTGCCGGATATTCTGAATTATGGTGGGGTGAATATCGGGCAGCTCGTGGCCGAAAGCCTGGAGGCCATTGGCTACGAGTGTCGATACACGCTGCTCAATGCAGCGTGTTTTGGGGTGCCACAAACGCGTGAACGTTGGTACCTGATTGGAATTCACAAAGATGTCGACTGCGTTCCGAGTTTTCCCGGCCCTGAACGCCATGTTGTATTGCCGATAGGATACAGGGGAACTCGTAGCCATGCATTGCGCTGGTCGGAGTCTGCTCCGCGGCATGCAGAACTCCTCAAGGAGCCATCGGCCGATCTTCCGCCGGCTGTCACTTGCGAGGAGGCTCTTTCAGATCTGCCCGTAATATCAAGCGACGAGAAACTTCGGCAAAAGCGGAGTGCGCGCGACCTGAAAGCACTTTTGCCTTATACTTCAATTCCTGGCAATTCATTCCAGGAATTGATGCGTAATTGGAAGGGATTCGAGGCGGGGACTGGCGTGTCTGCCCATGTTATCCGAGCTCTTCCTCGGGACTACGAGATTTTCGGTCGAATGAAGCCGGGTGCGGATTACCCGGCAGCGCATCGAATTGCCCATCAATTACTTCTGGAGAAGCTAGAGGTTCTCCGAAAGCGGGGGCAACCGATAGTTGAGCGAAGCGCGCGCTGGCATGATCTCGTTAAGCAGACTGTTCCGCCATATAGCCCAGACAAGTTTCCCAACAAGTGGCGGAAGTTGGAGCGGGACTTTCCCTCCAGAACGCTTATGGCTCATTTGTCGCACGATAGCTATTCGCACATTCATTATGATGATCATCAGGCTCGCACGATCTCCGTTCGAGAGGCTGCTCGGTTGCAGTCATTCCCCGATGGATTTGAGTTCTGTGGCGCGATGAACTCGGCATTTGGGCAGATTGGCAATGCTGTGCCTCCGCTTATGGCATCAGCCCTTTCGAAGCGCCTTCTGGAAGATTTAGGCGTTGCATCCAGGCAGTCTGCTTCTGACAGAGCCAAGTCGTTTACTTCGAATTCGAATGCTAGGCGGCCGAGCATGAAGGTTAGTTCGGGCTAGTGCCACGGGTTCGTGGGGTAGTGGGGAATCGGTCGGCAACCATTTGGACTGCGGAGCCTGTCTTGGCTGATACCAAATCTGACGGTGAAGATACTTTTGTCGTGCTCAGAGCGCTCCGGGCCTCTGAATTGGGGTGGTTTGCGTCCGTCAGAAAGCAGGGCCGAGAGCAGGCACGGCAGCGCGGCCTCAACTTCAATTCAGATGTGATGGATAAGATCTTCTCAGAAAAGGATCTTGCTCAAGACGGCATATCGGTCTTCGCGCGTCATTTCCCTGATGGCAAATTTGAAGAGCGCCCGATTCGGAGGCAGCAGAAGAATTGGCGCCTCGTCGGTGATTGCGTCGATGGGCCTGGTTTAGAGAATGTTGCCGAGGGCGATTTCTTCTGGGCAAGGTTCTCTCATGGTGCAGATGGCGTGCCGCATATGATTTGGGGCGTCGTCACCAAGAGCGCGGCTTCGTCGGTTCATAAGCTGATTAGAAAAGAGATGGAGGCTGAGCTCGCTGACGGCATGGTTGCTTGGGAAGGAGATAGTCCGTTTGCCAAGCGGGTGTCCGAGTTGGTTGGAATCGCAGATGCTCGCTCAGGTTCGCAGGCATTCCGCCCTCGTGCCCGAATAATCCGAACACTTGGGCGTGAGTTGATTGCCAATGAGGTGGTCGCGCTTCAGGAGTTGATAAAGAATGCGTACGACGCAGATGCGCGAAGCGTCAAGATTACGTTCGTTGCGCCGCTGACTCCTGGGGTTGGCGAGATTATTGTTGAAGACGATGGTAATGGAATGACGCTGGATACATTGCAGAACTCCTGGATGGAGCCTGCTACGACTTATAAAGTTGTAAACCAGAAGAGTCGTCTGAATCGCCGAGTGACAGGTGAAAAAGGCATCGGGCGCTTTGCCTCTGCTCGTATTGGACGAAAATTGGAGCTTACATCCGTATCGCGCGAAAGCGGGCGGATGGTCGAGGCGAACTTCAATTGGGGCGCATTCGATAATGATGACCGGTTCTTGGATGAAATCCGGTGTGATTGGGAAGAGAGAAGCGCACCTGCGAACTCGAAGTCGGGTACAAGGCTTCTTCTCCGCGAGCTGAACGACGACTGGGAGAAAGATGAGGGCGCTGCCTTTGTTCGGTTGAATGCCGCATTGGCTCGACTCGTTTCGCCGCTCAGTCAGCCAGACGACTTTCGAATTGAGATTATAACTCCTCCAGATTTGTCGCAGCACCAGGGGGAGGTCAGGCCTCCTGCAATATTGGGACGGCCACATTATTGGCTTACGGGCGATGTTGGGCGTGATGGCACTATCGATGCTCTGTATTATGGGCCTGATGAAGATCTGCGGCAGATTCTGGAGGGTGACAAGCGACCCGTAATCAGGCTGGACGGGAATGCTCCAAGGTGTGGCCCATTCTCATTCGAGTTCAGAGTTTGGGATCGTGGAAAGGAAGATCTCGACGAAGATGCTGAAGCTCTAGGGGCTTCGATTCGCGATATTCGACGAGACTTGGATGCTGCCAGTGGCATCAGTATATATCGAGATAGATTCAGGATCCTGCTGCCAGATACCGATTGGCTGGGGCTGGACCTGAGACGAGTCAACAATCCCACCCTCCGCGTTAGTAATAATCAAGTTGTCGGCGTTGTTTCTATTTCTCGAGATGGAAATCCGTCTCTGCTCGACCAGTCCAGTCGCCAGGGGATCATTGATACACCCGAGTTCGGTGACTTTCAGCTTGCGGTTCGAGAGGTCATTTCGAAGCTGGAGACGCAACGCGCAATCGCGCGTCAGCCCGCACCCAGGTCTGCAGAGCGCGACAGCAAGGGCATATTCGGGAAACTCGAAATTGTGCCGCTGCGCGACTATATCAAGGCTAGGTATCCAAAGGATGCCGAGCTGCTCAAGACTTTAGAAGAAACGACACGACAGTTCACCGAAGGGGTAACTGAGGTAAAGCGAGTTGTCGCCCGGTATCAGCGTTTGGCGACATTGGGGCGCTTGGTGGACGGAGTGCTTCATGATGGGCGCACGCCTCTTTCTGCGATCGCGAATGCAGCTAGGTTTGGCCGCCGGGATATCTCCAAGGCGAGTGGGGATGAGTTGCGGGGGCTCGTTGAACGGCGGTTTTCTGTCATTGAGGAGCAAAGTCAACGGCTCTTTGATCTCTTTCGAAGGATTGAGCCGTTCAGCGGCCGAAAGCGCGGACGACCCCGAGAGACTACGATGGAAGAGATCATCAGTAAGACTGTTGGATTGGCGTCTGAGAAAATTGAGGCGCTCGGCGTATTGGTTACTTTGCCAAAAGGCGAGACCAAAGTTACGGTCGATGAATCCGAGATGCAGATGCTGTTTTTCAATCTCCTGGACAATGCTCTCTATTGGCTTGGGAAGGTTCCTGAAGGAAAGCGCCAGCTTCAGGTTGATGTGGAAAGAACAGCTCGCGGTTTAAATGTTATTGTTGCGGATAGCGGTCCTGGCGTTCCGCAGGATATTCGTGACCATATTTTTGGGCCTTATTTTTCCGCACGCCCCGAAGGTATTGGACTTGGGCTTACCCTGGCTGGCGAACTCGCAGCTGAATATGACGGGGAGTTGGTGTTGCTTGAGAATGGCCCGTTGGACGGAGCTGCATTCCAAGTGTCGATCAATAGAAGGGTCGGAGAGAATTGATGACTACGCAGAACGTGGAACTGGCGAAGAAGGAGCCTTGGCGGGTGTTGCTGATCGAAGATAATCAACTCATGCGCGAGCAGGTGCATGAGGAGTTTGATGGGGAGCAATTCGACGGTAGACTGCTCGACATTCATGATGTGGATGACTTTGCTCAAGCCAGGGCGGAGATCCAGCAGCGGAAGGTGGATCTGGTTATCCTTGATGTGTTCCGTGGGGATCCCATGGGTAACGGGAAGCCCGAGGGACTGGAAGTTCTTGAGGACATCAGGAAGTCCGGGTTTGTGAGTGTTGTGCTTTATACTGCCAACCCCAGGCGAGTGGAGGGGTGCCGCTCGGCGTTCATACGACTGTCAGATAAGCCAGTGGCTGATCTGCGGCGTGAGGTTGATGAGCTGTTTTCTCTTCGTATACCGCAGATGTTCCGGGCCATCGTCAGCCATATGGATCGAACGCTGCATGACTATATGTGGAATTTTGTTGAAAAGCAGTGGTCGACGCTTGAGCATATCGCAGGAAAGCCAGAGTTTCTCCGAGTGTTGCTCAGAAGGTTGGCCGCATCTCTTTCGAGAGATGGTCTAGACCCGGTTATTCAAGGAGTTTTTGGGGCGGACCATGCAAGTGCAGTTGCTTCCGACAAGGTGCACCCGGCTGAGATGTTTATTATGCCACCGGTAGACGGCAAGACTCCGCGCCTGGGCGACGTGCGTGTGCGGCTTATGAACGGGTCGAGTGAATATGTTGTCGTGCTTTGGCCTACCTGCGATATGATTGAGGGGCCTTCCCGTCCCGCCAAGGTGCAGTCGGTGCAGTCGGTGCAGTGTGCCATTGCCGGGATGCTTGATGCTGCAGACGAGATGAAGAAGTGGAAGAAGGATAAGGCTAATAAGGATTGTCGGGCGAAAGTCGAGGACTTGCTGAGGAATAGGAATGATCGGGGGCCCGGAAGGCATCACTACATTCCGGGGCTCGGAAAGCTTCCTCATCTGCTGGTTGATTTTCAGCGTATTGAACTGATTGCGCTGGCTGACTTGAGGGGGATGGAGTGTATCGCTACGTTGGCGAGCCCGTTTGCTGAGGCCATTGCGTCCAGGTATTTGAGATATATTGGCCGTTTAGGTACGCCAGATCTTGATGTCGCGTATGTGATGTCGAAGCTTTGACGGTAGGGATATGTCCAGGGCTGCCTTGCTGCATGCGGGGCGCGCACATGGCTAGGTCGATGGGTCCCGGTATCAGGGAAGTTGTGTGATGCCTGGAGGAACTCATGGACCCGTAGGGTGAGAGTCCCGAAGCGGCAACAGGTCGAAGCCGCATAGCACTACTGCGTTAGGGGTATGCGGGGGAGCGAGCGACTGAGGGCTGCGCGCCCTTGGCTACCATTGCGTTGTGCGCCCGGCGTCCTACTCATGAAGTAGGTATGGACTCCATTATGAATGCCGCTGCCGTGCAGCGGCTTGAGAGGTACTTCCAGAGAATCGGCGACGTGCTCGGCGAGGAGAGCCGGCGTGGCTCGTTCGCCCTCTATGCCATGGGCCTGCTGGGAGACGGGGAGCGCAAGAGCGTCGAGCCCATCGCCGCCCGCGCATGCCCGGACCCCGGACGGGTGGATGCCATGCACCAACGGCTGTTGCACTTCGCCGTGGACTCGAAGTGGAGCGACCGGGACGTGCGGCGGGCGGCGGCGCAATACGCGCTGGAGGCGATGACTCAGCGCGAGCCGGTGGAGGCCTGGATTGTGGACGACACGGGCTTCCTCAAGCAGGGCAAGCACTCGGTGGGCGTGCAGCGGCAGTACACCGGCTCGGCGGGCAAAATCACTAACTGCCAGATTGGCGTTAGCCTCAGTGTCGCCACCCGCACCGAGCACCTGCCCCTCGACTTCGAGCTGTACCTGCCCGAGGGCTGGACCAACGACGCGGCTCGCCGCCGCGAGGCCCGAATCCCCGCCGAGGTCCCCTTCAAGA